>JANQQY010000651.1 GCA_028284845.1 Spirochaetales bacterium | reverse complement strand
TCGCTCATGACCGCGATGCCTGAGTAGAGATTGATAAAAAGGGACGAGACAAAGACGAGTGCACTGGAGCCGGGAAGATCGAGCCAGCCGAAGATGGGGCCAAGAAGACGTCCGATCGCGTCTATGGCGCCGAGCCAGCGGAGGATCGCCACGAGGAGAGAGACCGGAAGCATGATGGCGAGTAGCCAGAGCGCCGTTGTGAGGCCCGCGCGGGCACCGTCGACCGCGACTCGTAGGAATCGATGTCCCCGCTCTCGCGGTCGTTCAGACATGGCGCATTCTAGCACATCGGCACACCTCATCGGGTAGACTCAGAGCATGCGCGCATTGCAGATCACCGAGCCTCGAGCCGTCCACGTCATAGAGACTCCCGCCCGCGATCCGATGCCGGACGAGGTCCTTATTCGAGTCTCCGCGTGTGGGATTTGTGGCACGGATGTTCATATCGCCGCCGGAACCTATATGGGCTCCTACCCAATCATCCCCGGACACGAGTTCTCCGGGGTCGTGGAGGCCGTTGGGAGCGAGGTCCGGCGGATCGTTCCGGGCGCACAGGTGGCGGTGGAACCAAATCTACCCTGCAACAACTGTGAGGCGTGCCTCAGGAATCAACAGAACCACTGTCTCAACTGGAGGGCGATTGGCGTGACCTTGCCCGGTGCGATGGCGGAGTATGTCTGCGCTCCGGAATCGGCGGTCTTTGACGTTGGTGAGCTTGAGCCCGATCTGGCCGCGCTCATGGAGCCACTCTCCTGCGTCCTCCACGGATTGGACAAAGTGACGATATCCCCCGGCGACAGCGCCGTGGTCATCGGTGCCGGTCCGATCGGTCTCCTGCTATCATCAGTCCTCGCCCTCAAAGGAGCTCGCCAGATCACTCTGGCGGAGCGCAACACGGCCCGCCTCGAACGAGCCTCGACCTACCTTGATTTGATCGAATCGGTACAGATCGATCTCATCGAAGACGCATCGTCTCTGCCCACGAGTGCATTCGATCTCGCCGTAGACGCTACCGGCGCCCCGGCGGCCATCGCAGAGACGTTGCGAGTCGTTCGATCAGGGGGCGAGTGCCTCTGGTTCGGTGTCTCGCCGCGGGATGCTCAGCTTACCGTGGAGCCGTTCACGATCTTCCAAAAGGGCCTTTCGATCCACGGCGCCTTCACCTCGCTACGGAACAGCCAGGAGGCGGTGCGGGTGCTCCAGAGCGGTGTGATCCCCGCTGAGGCCCTTATTACGCGAATCGTCGACCTTGCGGAGGTAGATGCTCTGCTCGCAGAACTCCATCGCGGATCCACCTCCGAGCTCAAGTGTATCGTCAGGCCGTAGTTGCCAGTGTATGCTGATACCGCTATATTTCGCGTGCTTTCGAGATCAAGGCGAGTCTCGCCTCATCGAAATGGAATGATTCCCCCACCATAGTGTAGCTGACTCAGTGAATCGGTTAGGGATAAAGGAATAGACGATGGCTATAGACATCAACAAGATGCGTAACATCGGGATTAGCGCTCACATCGACTCCGGGAAGACGACGCTTACCGAGCGTATTCTCTTCTACTGCGAGAAGATTCACGCGATCCATGAGGTACGCGGGAAGGACGGCGTTGGAGCCACAATGGACTCGATGGAGCTCGAGCGCGAGCGTGGCATCACGATCGCCAGCGCCTCGACCAACGTCACGTGGAAAGACACGCCCATTAACATCATCGACACTCCGGGACACGTTGACTTCACCATTGAGGTCGAACGCAGTCTTCGCGTCCTCGATGGTGCGGTGCTTGTCCTCTGCTCAGTCGGAGGCGTCCAGAGTCAGTCGATCACCGTCGATCGACAGATGAATCGCTACAACGTTCCCTTTGTGGCCTTCATCAACAAGGCCGACCGGACGGGGGCGAATCCGATCAAGGTGAAGGATCAGCTTCGGGAGAAGCTTGGTCACAACGCTGTCATGATTCAGCTTCCCATCGGCCTGGAGGACAAGTTTGACGGGCTCGTCGATCTGGTCACGATGAAGGCGATCTACTTCGATGGACCCTCCGGCGAGGATATCCGCTACGAGGAGATTCCCGCCGAGATGAAGGATCAGGCGGAGCACTACCATGAGGAGCTAATCGACGCGGTCAGCATGTTCAGCGACGAGCTTGCCGAGGCCTACCTGGAGGGCGAGGTCAGCGAGGAGCTCATCCACGAGGCCGTGCGAAACGGTGTCCTCGCGCGCGAGTTCACGCCCGTCTTTGTCGGCAGCGCCTACAAGAACAAGGGCGTGCAGACGCT
>JANQQY010000646.1 GCA_028284845.1 Spirochaetales bacterium | reverse complement strand
GCCAGCGAACCAAAGACGAGCGAACCGGGCGTCACAGAGTTCCAGTACTCATTGCGTTGGCGACCGCTCCAGACGGAGCGACGGAGGAGCGAACGCTCCGGCCCATCGTAGAAGAGTGTCAGGAGAGGCTGATCGGGCGCCGATCGGAGCAGCGGGTGGGGTCCGCTGGTATCGAGGACTCCAGCCACGAGAACGCGGGTTCCTGCCGGAAGCGATCCGAGCCGTTCCCACGTCGTTCGAATCGGCGGGGTCTCCTCGGGCTCCGGATCTGCTCCTTCAAGGACAAATATCTCGCAGCCCGTCATGTCAGCAGCAATGGTGAGGCCCTCAGATTGCAGCCAGACCATCGAATCACCCTGAATGCTCTCAAGCGCACCAAGAAAGAGAGCCGTGATCGGATCAGACCCAGATCGGTGAATCAAGCTGTAGGAGATTCGAGGGAAGGTGCTCGCCTCGACGATGGATGCACGAAATCGGCGCCAACGTCGCCTGACTCCGAACGCACCGATGCCCGGAATGACAACATAAAAGACTAAGCTAACGACGAGTATCGCTACGAGCGGTGTCACAGTTCAGTTGCCCAATATCTACAAACGGTATAGTTTTAGCAGTCATGATCGAGCGCATTGTTGTCGGCTCACTCTACACCAACACCTATGTCGTATCCACGGGCAAAAAAGAATGCATGATCATCGATCCTGGTGCAGAAGCGGAGACGCTCCTCCAGCGACTCGAAGTCTTGAACGTCGTTCCAACGTCCATCGTCTTCACTCACGGCCATCTCGACAACACGAGCGCCGCGAAAGCAATCATCGATCATTACGAGGAGCGCGGGCACTCCATTGAAGTGGGAATCCATCGCAGCGACCGTCCCTATCTACCTCCAAAGGGCGAGGAGACGAACCGCCAGCTCTTTGAAGCTCTTGGACCGGTTGCCGTAAAAGCGTTCGAATCGATGTATTCGGACTTGCCAAAGCCGACGTTCTTCCTCAAGGACGGGGATGCGATTCTTGAGACCGACCTTGTAGCGATACATACCCCGGGTCACACCCAAGGTAGTTGCTGTCTCTTCAGCGAGGAGCGAGGCGTCCTCTTTAGTGGCGACACACTCTTCTTCAAGGCAATTGGGCGGACCGATGTTCTGGGTGCTGATCGCGACAAGCTTCTGAAGAGCATTGAGAAGACGCTCTTTGAGCTACCGCCCGAAACCCGACTCTTCCCGGGCCACGGTCCAAACTCAACCCTTGAGCGCGAGATCGCAAACAACGACTACACGCCCAACGCTCAGATCTAGGCGTACATATCCAGGAAGATCCCCGACTCTGCTAGTCCGGCCGTGTATGCTTCGCGGATAGCACCGCCCCCCTGAAGCGCCTGATGGAGATCGGATGCGATCTGGGAAAAGAGTTCAGAATCGGCGGAGTTGGTGGGGGGCGTGAAGCCCTCACCTTGGAGGCGGACGAGTCGCTCCACCATCATGTCGATCATCTGGAGCTTGGTAAGGGAGAAGCCGCCCTGACCCGCCTCCGGCACGCCCTGGACGTGGCGAAAACGAGCATAGACACCGCCGTCAACGGGCAGTGCCACTTTGCCGCTTGAGTACTGAGCACGGAGGATGCTGGAAAGCTGTATCGCACGTGCAGGTGAAGTTGCTGCAGTGATTCCGTTCATACCAATCCCTCTTTTTTATTCTCGGAGGGATTGGGCGGATGCTACACTGGTTTAGCGGTTGCGGCGCTCGACCTCGTTCTGGTACTCGATTCGATAGAGAGCGTACGGAATCGCCTCAAGCCGCTCCTTTGGAATCGGCTTCCCACTCTTCAGACACATCCCATACTTCCCATTCTCGATTCGCGCGAGCGCAGCCTCGATCAACCGGAGCCGCTTCATCTCTTGCGTACCAAGCGCCTCCAAGGTGGTCTTGTCGATGTCAGAGCTTGCTATATCCACAAGGTCTTTGGAGTCGTCCTTGTCAACGATGTCACGGAACTCTTCATCCTCAGCCACGAGTTTCTTGAGTATGTCTGATTTCATTTCGAGCAGCTTCACTTTCATTCGCTCGACGAAATCCTGGTCCATGGGGCCTCCCTGCGAAAAGTGACATAATGTGGTCTGTCGCCCGCAAAAAGTCAACCACGATCAATTGACACCACGCGTTGGCGTCCGTACGATTCATCCGTCAAAGGAGTTGCAGTGGCAAAAGAGGAAGCAATAGAAGTAGAAGGCGTGGTCACCGAGTCTCTACCCAACACGATGTTCAGGGTGGAGCTCAAGAATGGCCACAACATCCTAACCCACCTTTCAGGAAAGATGCGCAAGCACTACATCAGGATCGTACCCGGCGATAAGGTCAAAGTCGCCCTTTCCCCCTACGATCTGACCCGCGGCCGCATCATCTACCGAGAACGATAGCGTAGCATCACCCACAGGGCGCCTCGCCCCCCAAGTTCTCCTTTTGGATGTCCCATCGCCCCTGTTCTCTCGTGCCGTTCGAGGAATGCTCGGACCTCTTTGCGGAGAACACCGTCGCCGTCCTTCCCCTTGCCATGGATGACAAGGACTTTCTGATACCCGTTCGCAATGGAAGCATCCAGGAATGCCTCGGTCGCGGCGAGGGCCTCCGGAACAGTGTGGCCGTGGAGATCGATCGTGTCGTCAACTCGGACCTTCTCCGGCGGCTTCGATCGATCGGTGCGGAAGGCAAGCTCGGCATCCTTGTCCTCAACGGGGTACTTGTCAACGGCGTCGGCGAAGTCGGCTGACGAGTCGGCCGGACGCGAAGAAGACTCCCATTTGTCGAGGATGTCACCAAAACCACTCATTACAAGAACAACTGCCGGCGGTCCAAATCGTTACAGATACTCGAGCGCATACGCTCGATACCTGATCAGTTCGATGAGTGGACTCTTTTGCCAGATGAGGTCTTGCAAACGCGCCCAACCTTGCTGTCCCAGAGATGTCTCTACGAGGATGGCGTCCCCCTGTGAGGCAACGATTCGAACCGCGGTGCCCCCCGTGATAGGAAGCCAGCCGTCCGAGTCCGGGCCCGGAATGCGAGTCAGCACTACATCGTCAACGGCAACCGCCAGCTGCGAGTGATACGAGATGCTCGTTGAGACAAGCAGAAGAGCCGAGGCGACAACGAGAAGCACCAGGACGATGCCTCCAAGCAACAGAATCGCACGCCTTCTGCGGACGAGTGCGATCCCAACAAGCAGTCCGTTTGCGAGGATCGCGGATGAGAATACAAACAGGTCCGGGTGAAACCGATGCAGTGGTGGGATCGTGCGGTTGATTCGTGCGAGCTCTTCAATCTCCGCGAGAAGGTCACGCGGACGGGATCGACCCGGTGCGAGACGGATCGTCTCCCTGGCCGCGAACACTGCTCTAGGGAGATCTCCCAACTGCGCATAGTAGACAGCGAGGTTGTAGTTGATGCCGGGCGAGTCGGAGAAGTGTCGTGCAATGCGCTCGGTCGCACGCACAGCGCCGCGCAGATCGCCGTCAGTCGCAAGACGTTCGGCGAATACGAGGTCGTCTACCGGCAAGCGGTCGGAGTATGCGTCGATTAGGAGAAGCGACGCAACGAGGATCACGATCGATGAGGCCATGCGGGGACGGAAGAGCCTGAGCGCGAGAAGGATCAGGAGACCGGGGGCGATCAGCCCCAGCGACGAGAGCTCGGAGAACCAGACCCGGCGATCGAGACCGCGAATCTGATCGACTGAGAGAGGGGTGCTCTCCAAGGCGACCCGTGCAGGCAGACCGTCCGGAGCCGCCACGGAGGCTGTGAGTTGCTCTATGGTCGCCGTCTGGACGGCGCCCCCGCCGGCCGGCACGAACGGAAAGGCACGGGGCAGAACGGGCAGAGTCCCGGCACGGGTCGGCCGGAGTCGGAGAACGCGAACG
>JANQQY010000621.1 GCA_028284845.1 Spirochaetales bacterium | reverse complement strand
GGACGTCGGCAGTCGCGGCGGCCGGCCGGCCCGTCATCTCAGCCTTGTGAGCGCGGCCGTGGTGAGCGCCGGGATCTCGGTCACCGACCGTGAGGCTCTCTGGTCCATCCTCTCGCTCACCGGCGAGAGGCTTGCATCCGGGCGGGTGAGCCGACTCGGTGAGCCTGATTCGCTTGCTTGGCTCGGGATTGCCCTGGAGGAAGCCAACGAGGCGATCACATCGTGGATTATCGCAAGCGCCGGGCCGGCTCTACTCGCCGGCATCGGTGTTGGCCTTCCGGGGATCGTCTCCCACTCGACCGGCGTGCTTCGGGAATCAACCGTTCTTACCCTGCACGATGTCTCCCTGGAGTCGATCTGGAGTCAGATCCCGAACACTATTGCAGACCGGATCTACTGTAACAACGACGCAAATTGCGCAGCGTGGTGCCTCGCCTCGTCGGGCTCGACGAGTGAGAACCTGGTTGTTGCCCACACGCTGCTCCATCGAACGGCGTCCGGCTTCAAAGAGACCGTGGCCGGGGTTGGGCTTGCCATCGTACTCGGCGGTGAAGTGCTCTACGGTTCCGCCGACGCTGCCGGAGAGGTACGAGGCTACCGATGGACGCCGCAGGCTCGCGACCAGTTTGGGATCGGTCACGACGGCGATCCCGAAGCGCTTGTCCGATCACTGCTCGTGGAAGTCGTCCGCGGCGTTGGAACCATTGCCTCGGCCATCGATCCCGATCGTGTCATCCTTGCCGGCGACCTCTCGCACTACTCGGAGGAGGTCGCCGCCATTCTCGCCGATTCCAACGCCTCCGGCCCTGCCTATCCCCTCGCCGCCTCGGGACGCTTCGAGATTGCCGCGAGTGAGCGGTGCAGAGTAGACCACGGTGCCGCACAGATGGTGCTCAATTCCTTGTTCACCGTACCGAGTGTCGAGTCGCAGGGCGACGAGGATCTCTCATGGCAGCGGATCCTCGATCGCCTTGGAAGTGCGCCGGCAAGAACACCCGCGCCTCATGAAGGGGCGCGGCGTTCGCTTCAATGATTCCAGGCTCTCTGAGTCAGAGGGGTTCCGTGGTCGACTCGATTCGAACCACGATGTCATCGAGAGCAAACTCATCGCGACCGCCCGATCCACCGGAGTCCTCCGCCTTGAAGCAGAGGTAGATCCACTCTTCCGGCGCGACATCCAATCCTGTCAGGTCGATTACGCCGGCGATCGTCGTTGCGATCCACTCGGGCGATGCCACTTCCTCAGCGACTCCGGTCCACTCCGCGCCGTCGATCGCGCTCCACGACTCTCCGTCGAGCGACCAGTGGGTCGAGTGGTGCATCGCTCGGTCTTGATCGTTCAGGCTGTACAAGGTGTATTCGAGAGCGACCCGTGCCGCCGCTGCGATCTTGGTTGGAATCCGAAGGTGAATCTCTCCCGGCGCGAAGTCGCTCGCCGTCGCCTGGACGCCGAGCGCGTTGTTCTCCTCTGCGATCGCAATCGCATAGAGTCCTCCCGTTGAGACGCCGCCAGTAGTCACGCCTCGAGCGAAGTCCCCGGAGATTCGCTCTTCCCCGAACTCGTGGTCGCCGTCGCTCATCCCGACGATTCGCCAGGCGTTCGCGTCCAGATAGCCCTCCGTAGGGTCCAAAGCCACGCCGCCTCCGGCGTATCGACCATCCAGAATGCCCGGTATCGATGTGTCGAATGAGATTGTGACGATCTGCGATTGTGGTGATTCAGGTGGCTCTTCTGACGCCGGTGACTCGTGCACCGGATTGCTGCACGCTCCAACAAGAACACTCAGAACGAACGTAGAGAGCAGTGCCAGCGGCCCGACGACCAAAAACTCGAATCGTTGATGTTTGCCCATCCTTCCTCCTACCGGAAGGACGGGCGATTGGGTCACGTTGCTTTGCTTAGCGGCCGGCAGCCTCGTCGGCAAGGTCGGGCCAGTTGGCGTCCGCGTCTTGGATGTTTCGATCAAGACGCAGCCGGAACCGCCCATTGATGAACGACGAGAAGTTGAGGAACAGGCGGCCCTCGTGGATCACGAACGCCGTGGGATCGATATCCGCAAGCGAATCGCGGGATGCGGCCCAGGCGCACCATCCACCGTAGGCGGGGATGTAGCGTTCGGGGTCGGCCTCGAAGAGGTCACGGTGCTCCTCCGAGGAGAATTGGTAGACGATTCCGGCGTGTTCGGCCGTGATGCCCTCGTCTCCCGGAACCGCCTCACCTACCGTGAAGTATGCGACCGGGTCGTAGCCCTTGATTGCGACCCCGTTCAGAAGGTTGGCACTCTCTGCGTCTTGGCCAAATGCTGTGCCTGCCATCGCGAGACCTCCAAGGACCAGAAGTATGAATAGAGCTCTTGTATTCATGAGTATCTCCCGGCCAAATATCTCCACCGGCCGGAGCCCGGTCAAATCCCAGACTTGACATCCCGTGAAGCTGCCCCGTACGATTTGCAGACCGAGGAGCGCTTCTTGAAACGATCACGATCCATCCTGCTCGGCCTTCTGCTTGTTGCCATAGCTGCCGCATCACATGCGCAGGTCTTTCGCATCGGCAGTGCGGCTCCCGAGAACTCGCCGTGGGGCCGGACGCTCAATCGATTGGCAGCCGAGTGGACGGAAATGTCCAACGGACGGGTTCGGGTCCAGGTATTCCACAACTCGATCGCCGGGATCGAGGCCGACATGGTTCGCAAGATGCGGATTGGGCAGCTTCAGGCGGTCGTCCTTTCAAGTACCGGCCTCTCGAACTTCAGTGAGAGTCTCCTGACGTTGAGCATGCCACTCCTCATTCGCACACAGGAAGAGTTTGACCACATCTTTCCTCAAGTGGAGCCTGAGCTTCGCGAGCAGATCCGCGAGTTCGGCTTCCGAGTGATGGGGTGGTCCACCGCCGGCTGGCTCTATTTCTTCTCGGACGAAGAGATGCGCGTCCCGGACGATCTCCGCACCGCAAAACTGGCAGCGTCACCGGAAGAGATGGACCTTGTGCGAGCGTATCAGCTGATGGGCTTCCAGCCCGTTCCAGTTCCCTACACCGAGCGCCTGGCCTCACTGGTCAGCGGGCTCGCCAACAGCTACTTGACCGTTCCGATCCTCGCGGCCGGTTTCCAGTGGTTCGGCGCCACACCCAATATGCTCAATCTTCGCGTGGGTCCGGCTCCTGGTGCCATCCTGATGTCGGAACGTGCATATCAACGGCTTCCTGCCGATATTCGAGACGAAATGATGGTCCGAGCCGAAGAGATCGCCGGCAGCCTCAATGACGACATTCTCGAGCTCGAGCAGACCGCAATCGAAACAATGGTGGACTTTGGGCTCACTGTTCATGAGCCGACGGAAGCCGAAGAGGCTGTCTGGATCACCGAGCTTCAGGACAGCTACGACGTGACCCTGGGGCTTGTGTTTGATGAAGAGTTCTTCCGAACCATCCAGGGAATGCTCGATGAGTTCCGTGGACGATGATGACCTTGCTACGCTCCGCGATGAGGTAGAGCCACACTCCGAGACTCCGCTGCAGCGTATTGAGAATGTGGCGAATCTCATCGCGCTGCTGCTCCTGGGTGTGATGCCCATCCTCGAGATCATCACCCGGACCGTTTTTCGAGCCGGGATCGACGACGCCACCCTCTTTATCCAGCACTTTGTCCTTCTTGTTGGGTTTCTTGGCGGTATGCTCGCCTCGCGCGAGGACGCCCACCTCAACATAGCGGCCGTGACTGTCATCAAGTCTGAGCGTGCTCGGGACATCATTCAAACGGTGACCCATGCGATCGCCATCACGTTCACGACGGCGTTTACCGTTTCCTCGATCGAATGGTGGTTCACGGCGTTTGGTGAGGCGACGATCGCCTTCCTGCCGGTTCAGGTCTTTGCGGCAGTCGTACCGCTTGCGTTTGTTGTGATGTCTGTTCGACTCGGGATAACCACTCCGAAGGGTGCCGGTCGGGCGCCCGCTCTGATTGGCGGCATCGTGATTGGACTGGTCTTGAGCGCAGGCTCACTCATCAACCTCATCTACTTCTATTCGCTCAACCCATCTGAGACGGTCTTCCGGTTGGAGGCGATCTGGCAGTCGATCATCAACGTCTCAGCGATTCCGCTCATCGTGATCCTCGTGGGGAGCGCCTTTGTTGGTACGCCGCTCTTTGTGGTCCTTACCGGGCTTGCCTACCTCCTCTTCGCCCGTGACTTTGGTGTCTTTCTCTCGATCGTGCCGAACACCGGCTACGCGAAACTGATCACCAATACCATGCCCGCCATCCCCATGTTCACCTTTGTTGGATATGTCTTGAGCGAGAGCAATGCGGGTAAGCGTCTCTTTAGGCTCTTTCGCGCCGCGCTCGGGTGGATGCCCGGTGGCATGGTCGTCGCATCGATCCTTGTCAGTGTCTTCTTCGCGACCTTCACCGGCGCGAGTGGCGTCGTCATTCTCGCCCTGGGCGGATTGCTCTACGTGATCCTACACAAGCGCGGGAAGCTCTCGGAGGCCTTCACCGTTGGTTTGCTGACCGGGGTGGGCGACATCGGCCTTCTCTTTGTGCCAAGTCTCGTGCTCATCATCTACGGGACGAGCGCCCAGATCAACGTTCTTGATATGTTTGCCGGTGCGCTCCTCCCCGGTGTCGCGACCGTGCTTGTGTTTTGCATCCTTGGTGTGATCGTCTCGCTTCGCAGCGGAGAGGACCGGCAGCGATTCGAGATGAAGGAAGCATTGGGTGCGCTCGTCGAGTCGATCTGGGAGGTGCTCCTTCCGGTCGTGATCATCACTTTCTACTTCACCGGTATCACCACGCTCGTGGAGACCGGGGCGGTTGCGGTCCTCTACGTTGTGATCATCGAGGTCTTTGTCCACAAGGAGCTTACCTTCCGCGATCTCACGCGTGCCGGGGTCAAGAGCGCGGTGATCATGGGCGGCATCCTCATCATCGTCGCAGGTGCCAGTGCACTCAGTGAGTACATCGTCTTCAGCCGGCTGCCCTTTGTTCTGATTGAATGGGTCCAGGCGAACATCAGTAGCCGGCTGGTATTCCTCTTGCTTCTGAATTTGGCGCTCCTTGTGGCCGGGTGCTTCATGGACATCTTCTCCGCACTCGTGGTGATCGTGCCCCTCATTCTTCCGCTGGGCGATCTGTTCGGGGTTCATCCCGTCCACCTTGGAGTGATCTTCGTCGCGAACATGGCGCTTGGTTTTATGACGCCGCCGGTGGGCCTGGAGCTCTTTCTGGCGAGTTATCGCTTTGGGCTGCCGCTCACGCGAATCTACCGGTACATTCTGCCGTTCTTCCTCTTGCAGCTCGGTGCCGTTCTTCTTATTACCTATGTCCCCTGGTTCTCGCTCGCCCTGATAGGCGGATAGACCAAAAGGAGCACTATGAAACTCGGATTGATCGGGCTCCCAAAATCCGGAAAGACGACCATATTCAACGCCCTTACGCGCTCAGCCGCTGAGGTGACCGACTACGACTCGGGCAAGGTCGAGCCAAACCTTGCGGTGGTAGACGTTGACGATCCTCGCGTCACCACGCTTCGTGACATGTACACGCCCAAAAAAACGATCTACGCCACCATCGACTTCATCGACTTTGTGGGTGTCGATCGAGGCGAGGGGAAGGAACTCTTTAGCGGAACGGCGATGAACCTCGTGAAGAGTGCCGATGCGTTGGCGATCGTCGTCCGGAACTTCGCAAACGATCTTCTTGATTCCACGATCGACCCGGCCGACCCGGCGCGTGACGCGATTGCCGTTCACGGCGAGCTGATTCTCTCTGATCTTGTGCTCGTGGAGACGCGTCTTGAGCGCATCGCGGCGGATCATCAGCGCGGCAAGAAGACTCCTCAGTCGCAGGCTGAAGAGAAGGTCCTCACGATCCTGCACGAGGCGCTCTCTCAGGAGAAGCCGCTTCGCAGCATCGACCTCACAGACGACCAGCGAAGAATCATCTCCGGATTCCAGTTCCTCTCGCAGAAAGAGGTTCTGGTCATCGTGAATTCGAGCGAGGAATCGTACGGTAACTCGACCGCAGCCCTGGAGGCGATCGGCGCCGACTTCAGCGTGATCGAGTTCGCCGGGAGCTTCGAGATGGAGCTCTCTCAGCTTGAGTCCGACGAGGCCGACGCCTTCATGGAGGACCTTGGGATTTCCGAGTCGGCTCGGAGTCGGCTCACTACTCTCGCCTACGAGGCTCTTGGACTGATCAGCTTCTTCACCGTTGGTCCCGACGAGGTGCGCGCCTGGACGATCCACCGCGGTGACCCAGCCGTGGAGGCGGCACGAACCATCCACTCTGACCTCGCCCGAGGATTTATCCGAGCTGAGACCTTCAGCTACGAGGCACTGATCGCCGCCGGGAACGAAGCCGGCGTGAAGTCCGCCGGACAGTTTCGGCTTGAGGGAAAGGAGTACGAGGTTCGAGACGGCGACATTCTGAACATCCGGTTTTCCGTGTAGGTGCCAATGGAGATCACCGCTACCGTCAAACCGGCCGACCGCGGTGAGTGGCGAGATTGGCTCGCCGGAAACCACGCGACCGAATCGTTCATCTGGATTCTCTTTGACAAGCGGGACGAGGTACCAACCGTTACCTATCTCGATGCGGTGGAGGAGGGGATCTGCTTTGGTTGGATCGACGGCATAGCGAAACGGAAGAACGAGTTTGAGACGGCGCAACGCTTTTCACCCCGTAGACCAAAGGGGAACTGGACCGAGCTCAACAAGGAGCGCGCCCGCCGGCTGATCGCCCTTGGACTGATGACAGATGCAGGCCGTTCGACACTGCCGGATCTAGACCTGCCATTCGAAGCCCCGGAGCGACTCCTCAACGATCTCCAGGCCGATGCAGAGGCGTGGTCAACCTTCTGCGAGATGCCGGAGCTCTACCGGCGAGTCCGGCTCGACAATCTTGCCTCCGTCATGAGAACGAATGAGGCCGAGTACACGGCTCGCATCGACCGATTTCTCAAGCGAACCAAGCTTGGAAAGATGGTTGGGAACTGGAACGACGGCGGACGCCTTCCGCATTGTGCACATGACTCGTAGCGCCGCTGCAGTTCTCTTCGACTGGGATGGCACGCTCTTTGACGCTATCCCGCTCTGCACCTCCGCAACCAATGCGACCCTCCTTGCTCACGGGTATGCCGCGGTGAGTCGGGCCCAGATCCACGAAGGAATGCAATTCCCAACGCCGGAGCGATTGGCCTTCCACGTGACCGGCGAACCGGTCTTCTCGCAGCGCTTCTCCAAGGCGCTGGCGCTCAAGATGGCCGACGACTTCTACCGCCGCTCAGAAGCGCTCGGCCCCGAGCATTCGCGTCTCTTTCCTGGTGTGCGTGAGATGCTTGATGATCTTCATAGAGCCGGGATTCCTGTGGGCATCGTGAGCAACAACCAGCGGTCAGTTATCGAGAGCCTCCTGCGCACTCTGGGTATCGCGGAGTTCTTTGGCGCCGTCGTTGGCGCCGAAGATGTTGACGATCCGAAGCCCGCCGCCGAACC
>JANQQY010000552.1 GCA_028284845.1 Spirochaetales bacterium | reverse complement strand
CCAAAGAACCGTAATCGAACCCGCCACGATATCGGCACTTGGAAAGGCAGCCCATACTCCGTCTACACCAAAGAATCGAGGCAGCAGGAGAACGAGGGGGATCAGAACGAGGACCTGCCTGCTCAGCGACAGGATGAGCGCCGGCAGGGCGCGCCCGATCGCCTGGAAGAAGATCGACCCAACAATCTGCGGTCCCACGAGTGGAATACCAATCGCGACCACGCGGAGCGCGGATCGTCCAATGGCCAGAAGAGATTCATCCGAGGTGAAGAGGCCAAAGATCGTGCGTGGGAAGAGCATGATCAGCGAAAAAGAGAACAAAGAGATCGCCAGGGCAATGAGCGTCGCCATGCGGGCACTCTCGCGGACCCGCTCCATGTTCCGCGCGCCGTAGTTGAATCCGGCGATCGGCTGAAAACCTTGCCCAAGCCCAAAAAGCGGCATCAACGCAAAGAGTAAAATCCTGAAGACCACGCCAAACGCCGAGACGTGCAGGTCTGATCCAAAGGTGGCGAGCGTGGTATTGGTGACGATCACAAAGAAGCTCGATGAGATCTGACGCGTAGATGCGGCAACGCCGATTTTGGCAATCTCGCCGATCTCGGAGGGGCGAGGAATGAGGTCCAAAGCCTTGAGCTTGATGATCCCGCGCCCTCTCGCATAGTAGATCACGAGATAGACGAAGGAGATCGCCTGTGCGACGACGGTGGCGAGGGCTGCGCCGCGGATCCCAAGATCGAGGGCGAAGATAAAGATTGGATCGAGGATGATGTTGCCACCGGCGCCGAGCAAGAGCACGATCATCGAGGGGATCGACGCTCCCTCGCTTCGGATCAGGAAGCTCGCGGCAATCGCCGTCGACATAAAAACAGTTCCCGGAAGCACGGCGGCGAGATAGTCGCGCGCGAAGGGCATGAGATCGGGAGTCGCACCAAAGGCGCGGAGAATGGGATCGATGTAGATAAGTCCCACGATCGAGATGAGCAGGCCGGAGAGCGCGGCAAGGGTCAGGCTCGAACCAACGGCCCGTGCGGCGCGTTGTGTATCGCCGCTTCCGAGTGAGCGTGAGGCGAGGCTTGAGCCGCCAATCCCAAAGCCCAGGCCAATCGCGACAACGATGAGTTGCACCGGGAAGGCGATCGAAAGACCACCAATGGCGAGTGCTCCCACCCCGCGACCAATAAAGATGGTATCAACCACATTGTAGAGCGCGTTCACCAGCATCCCGAGTGTGGCCGGGATCGCGAGCTTCGCGAGCAGGGATGGGATCGACGCCTGAGCAAGCTCTTGCTCTCTTGCACTCATGCGGCGAAGGTACGGTTCATTGGAGGTTTTGACAATTTTCGAAGTGACTACCGACCGCACGCGAGATCGGCGCCATATCAGGTCTATCGTCGAGAGATCCGAGCCTGATAGACTGCTCGTGGAGGCACCATGGACCCAGCAGCAATCACACCTATCAACCGTCCCTCACCGGCTCTTATTGAGAAGCTCAAGGAGCACGTCAGCTCAGCAACGGCCGCCGGCGAACTCCATCGGCTTGGCATCCGCGACCCGTTCATCAGGGACGTCCGGAGCTGGATTCCAGGAACCTCGATTGTAGGACCGGCGGTAACCCTCCAGTTTCTTCCCATCCGAGAAGACGTCTACGGCGGCGGTGAATACGTTGAGCCGGAGGCACAGCTACACCGCCACGCTCTCTATCAAGCCGAGGCGGGCGACGTCGTCGTCGTTGATGCGCGCGGGGATCTTGGGAGCGGAGTCTTTGGGAACATGATGCTCACCTACTTTGCCGGCAAAGGCGGCATTGGAATCGTGGTGGACGGCGCTATCCGTGATTCAGAGGTCGCCATGACCCTTGGCATCGGGCTCTGGTTGGGCGGCGTGACGCCGAACTTTCACACCCAGACGGCGATCTTCCCAAACGCGGTAAACGTCCCCATAGCCTGTGGAGGCACCCTGGTACAGCCGGGAGACATCATCATCGCAGACGACGACGGCGCGGTGGTCGTCCCCATCACGATGGCCGAGGAACTCGCAGAGCACGCCACTCACCACGCCGAGTGGGAGGACTTCAGCCGAGAGATGCTCGAGCAAGGTGGGGACCTCAGGAAGTACTACCCGTTGAGCGAAGAGGGATGGGCCGAGTACAAAGTCTGGTGTAGCAAAAAGGGCCGCCCCGACCCGGGTCCCAGGCCTGTGCGAACGCCGCCCGCGTCAAAGCCGTCGTCGTAGGGCCACAGGCGCTTCGCCTAAGGAGTGGAGGAACCATGACCATCGCAATGCTGATTATCGATCTGCAGAAATGCTTCGTCTCAGAGTATCCGGACGCGAGGAGCGTTGAGTCGGCGACGGAGGTGATCAACTACGTCGCTGGGATCGTGAGGAAGGCGGGTCACACCGTCATCCATGTTCAGGACGTAGCGGACGCCGAGTACTACTCCGAGGAGGAGCTTGGATTTATCGACGAGATCACTGTTGAGTCCGCCGACCTCTTGATCAAGAAGACGCACGGAAACGCGTTCTGGAAGACCGAGCTTGAAGAGACTCTGAAGTCACTCGGTGTTGATCTTCTGATCATAAGCGGGCAGGCCGCCGAGCATTGCGTCGTATTCACCTACAACGGAGCGCGGGAGCGTGGATTCCGGCCGGTCATTCTTCAGCGTGGTGTCGCCAGCTCGAGGCCGGGGCGAGTCGAGGCCATCGAACAAGATAGGAATGTGATCTCCTACTCGGTGATTGAGGCTCTGGCAGGCGGCTGATCTGCGGCCGCCGACTAGACGCGAGCGAGTATCCAATCACGATAGAGCGCGAAGACCTCTTGCTTTTGGACGTCGTTGTGAGGCTCGTGGTAGCCACCGGGGAAGATCACGCGCTCCCGATCCTGCACCGTCAATCGGCCCCAGAGCTCATCCAGAGCCGATGCTGAAGCAATCCGATCTGCATCACCATGGGCAAGAAGCACCGGACACGGAATCATGTGGGCGTTGCGAAGGATGCGTTTGATCGTGAGAAGTGACTCGGTGCCGAACCGAGTCGATGCTTTCCCGTGAACCAGAGGATCGGCGAGGTAGGCCGGCTCAACGGAGGGGTCTCGACTGAGATTCGACGTGTCGAGTCCGAGCGAGACCTGCATGCGTGGGGCGATGCGAGAAAGCAAACGGGCAACGAGCACCTTGACGCCACTGACGCCGTCGGTGCCCAGGACGGGCGAAGAGAGGATCGCTCCGCGTGGCTGATGGCTCGTCGAGAGCAGGTAGGCGAGGAGGTTGTTCGCCCCAAGGCTGTGACCCAGGATGAACTGCGGGGTCGCCGGATAGTGCTCTGCGAGTCGCGCCGACGCTGACTCGACGTCGTCGACATAGTCGGAATAG
>JANQQY010000529.1 GCA_028284845.1 Spirochaetales bacterium | reverse complement strand
TTGAGACGCCCACTTCTCCGATCAGCCGTCCAAAGCCGCTCAGTATCGCTCCTGTCACAGCGACGCGCGCCTCGAGCAGTGTCTTGATGACGATCTGCGCCCGTGAGCATCCAAGCGTGACGAGTGTCTCGCGGAGTTCCCCGTCGAGACCAACCACCGCGCTGTAGACGAGGGAGGTCACAATAGGGTACGCGAGGACCGTCTGACCAACGACGATCGCGCTCGGGGTGAAGAGGAGGCCGAGCGGACCGAGAGGGCCCGATCTGCTGAGTAACGAGTACACGAGCAGGCCGACGACGACCGTCGGAAACGCCATGAGGGTGCTCAAGACAGACGCCGCGATACGCGAGAGCCCGCCTCGCGAAAACGCTAGCAGGACGCCGGACGGGATGGCAAGCAGAGAGGTGAGCACCGTGGAGACGAGGGAGAAGCGGATGCTGTTCCACGTGATCCCGAGCAGTTCCGGGTCGAGGCTGACGATCAGGCGCAGTGCCTCTGCAAATGCGTTCATCGTCGGTCGTGGCTATGCGTCCGGGACGAACAGTTGTTCCCCGTTGACCTCGAACTCTTCAATGATCCGCTGTCCCTCGGAACCGGTTACAAACTCAATCAGGAGCTCGGCCAGATCAAGTTGGGTGGTTGGGTGACGGTCAGGGCTTATTGCGATGATCGCATACGGGTTGAAGAGAAGCGGGTCACCCTCGAGCACGATCGCGAGATCGATCTCGCTCCGGAATGCGAGGTAGGTGCCGCGGTCTGCGAGGGTGTAGGCCTGCTCGTTCGCGGCAATCGTGATGACCGCGCCCATGCCCTGGCCAACTTCGCGATACCATTCTCCCGTAGGTTCGACGTCCGCCTCGCGCCAGACTGCCAGTTCCTTCGCGTGGGTTCCGCTGTTATCGCCCCTGGAGATGAAAAGCGACTCGGCCGAAGCGATCGCGGCAAATCCTTCGGCGACACCGGCCCCTCCGCGTGCCCGAGCCGGGTCAGAAACCGGGCCGAGGACGACAAAGTCGTTGTACATAAACCCGACCCGCTCCACGCCGTACCCGTCCTCTACGAACGCCTCTTCGAGCGCCGGCGCGTGCACCATGACGACGTCGACATCGCCGTTCCTGCCGAGCTCGAGGGCGGCCCCGGTGCCTACGGCAATCACGTCGACGATCACGCCGTTGGCAGTTTCGAACGGCGGCAGGAGCTCATCGAGGAGGCCCGAGTTCTCCGTGCTCGTTGTTGTTGCGAGTCGCAATCGGGGCGCGTCATCTTCTGCGGCAAAGGCGACTCCACCGAGCGTCCATACGAGAATGAGAAGCGAGATGAGTGATTTCATTGGTACGGTCTCTGAGATCCTACTCGGCCGCGACCATCACGTTGGAAGCCTTGATCACGGCGACTGCCTCTGATCCAACCTTGATTCCGAGCGCAGCCACGGAGGCCTTGGTAATCACGGAGGTGAGTTCGACGCCCGGGGCCACTTCGATGATGACTTCGCTGTTCACTGCACCTTCGGTTATTGACGTCACAGTTCCTGAAAGCTGATTGCGTGCACTGAGTTTCATGGCGACGATTCTAAGGGGTGATCACCAACACGTCATCATCTTTCGCAATCTTTCCGCCAACAATTACGCGACAGAATGCGACATGAGTCCTGAGCGAGCATTGCTTCCGATCGATGGCACATTCGCGGAAGCATCGCTTCAGCGCTGAGGTGATCTCCAGGGTAGCTTCCGCAATGCAAAGACGGGTGCCGGCGGGCAGTGTGCCGGGGTCAAGACCTTCGATCCGGAGGTTCTCCTGGAAGCGGACGTAGCAGAGTCCGATCTCGTCTGTGGCGCCGTCGATACGTTCTCTTGCGCGCGCATCAATCAGCG
>JANQQY010000523.1 GCA_028284845.1 Spirochaetales bacterium | reverse complement strand
ACAAAGAGATCGACGGGCTCCGTTGCCACGATCAAAACCCCTTCAAAACCGGAGAGCTTCTCGATGACGGCATCCACTACCGGTCGATTCTTCTGATGGAGGCTCGCCCTGGATTCGCCGGGCTCCCGGATCTCGCCCGCGGCAAGGATAACCACGTCGGCGTCGATCACTTCCTCGATCTGATCGGTCCCGTCCAGCTGGAACTGATATCCGCGGACCGGCGCGGCTTCCATCATATCGAGCGCCTTTCCGGTGGAGAGGCCTTCTTTCACGTCGTACATGATGACGGGCGCCACATCTTTCTCGGCGAGGAAGAACATGGTGTTTGCGCCCACGTTGCCCCCGCCAACGATCCCAATTCGCGTCATGGATAACTCCTCTGGTTTGTCAGGAATATACCGAAGCGACCGAAGACCGGCGAGCGGGGCAGATGGCGGATACGGCCGAGAGAGGGCCTCGCAGTGCAGTCGCGGCCGCGACGGTGTATGATTTTTCTGTACTATTCGTTCCAGAATACGTAAGCTGTTGCCGTGGGACGGCCACGGGCATTCGACAAAGAGCAGACGGAGACGCGAGCGATGGAGTACTTCTGGCAGCACGGCTATCGCAACGCCTCGCTCGACGACCTGGTACAGCACCTCGGTCTGAGCCGAAGCAGTCTCTACAACGTCTGGAGCGGGAAGGACGAGCTCTTTCGCGCGGCATTTGCCCGCTACATCCAAACGGTAGGAATGGAGGCTCTATCCCCGTTACAGAGCGTCGCGTCGCCTCCTACGGTAGCTGCGGCGCGCGCAGCCGTCGGCGCGGTCTTCGAAACCATTGCGATGCAGGTGAGTCACGACCCTCTTCGCCGCGGCTGCCTGATGGTGAACACAATCACTGAGCTCTCGCACGAGTCGCCCGAGCTGGCTCAGATCGCGCACGAGGCGGCCGAACAGGTGCGCACAATGTTCCGCACGGCGCTTGAGCCAACGGTTGTGGCTGGAGATCGAACGCCTGAGGCCGCGGACGAGGACGCAAGCTTCCTCCTGACGGCTTTTATGGGCCTTCGTGTACTCGCACGGAGTGGGCCGGCGGAGGCTCTGGCACGGTCAATAGCACAGCGGACACTAGAGACGGTGTTCGGATAGAGAGACAGATACGATCAAAGGGAGCAGTCTCCACCCTCGTCTGACCCAGGGAGCCGACTGCTATCACTTAACCCAATTTTGGAACAATCGTTCCAAATCAGAAGGAGTACGCATGGAAACGTACGATTTTAGTTGGATCACCGAAGTGATCGTCGTAGCTACATGGGGACTCGCGCCCTGGTTCACCTTTATCGCTCTCCGCGAATCTGGTCGACCGCTCCGTCTGGCGTGGACGGCGTTTACGGCCGCAGCCCTCTGGGGCCTGTTCGCGTGGATCAGCGTTCGGACCGATCTTTTGGTCTTCGACGGGCTCATCTACCAGATCAGACCGATTCTGATGCTCACGATCGCACTGAGCGCAGCGATGATCGTGGCGAAGCGCGTTGTGGGACCGGGTCTCAATCAGCGATGGCTGATCAGTCTCCAGCTCTTTCGCGCAATCGGGCTCGTCTTTGTCATTGAATGGAGCCGCGGCAACCTCCCTGGGATCTTTGCACATCCCGCAGGATGGGGAGACTTGGCAGCGGCGCTGGCGGCGCTTGGCGTCCTTCTCCGCCACCGCGGCAAAGAGATCCCTCCGCGCGCTGCCTACTTCGTCGCCGCCGTTGGCATTGCCGACGTTGTGAACGCCTTCTTCTTCGGATTCTTCTCGAGCCCCACCGAGCTTCAGCTCTTTGCATTCGATCGGCCGAATCAGGTCATCGAGTACCCGACTGGTCTCATCCCGATGTTTCTCATCACATTCGCGCTTGTCTTCCACGTCCTCTCAATCACGGAGGCGCGCCGACAGGTCAGAGCAAGTCGGCAGCAGCCGGCGGCGACCGGAGCGGCAGCATGGACGCCACAGCGTGGAGCGACCGATACGGTCCGTGGGCGGTCGTGACCGGCGCGTCGAGCGGCATTGGCAGAGAGGTAGCGCGGGAGCTCGCGCGCCGAGGACTCAACATCGCTCTTGTTGCGAGACGGAGAGAGATTCTCGAGGAACTGGGCCGTGAACTTCAAACACAGTTTGGCGTTCGAACACGGACGCTTGCCCTCGACATGGCGGTATGCGCCGACCGGCAGGCGCTCCTGGAACAGACAGATGAACTGGACATTGGCCTCGTGGTACCGGCCGCCGGATTTGGTTCCGGCGGGCTCTTTGAACACTCCGATGCTGCACGCGAGCGGGCGATGATCGAGGTGAACTGCACGGCCGTCCTCGACATCGTGCACGGTTTTACACCGCGTCTCATTCGTAGAGGTCGAGGTGGCTTTATTCTTTGGAGCTCGATTGTGGCGTTCGCCGGCGTCCCCAACTCGGCCCACTATGCAGCCACAAAGGCGTGGAACCAGTCGTTCGCGGAGGGCATTCATCTTGAACTGAAGGGACACGGAATCGATGTGCTCGCCTCCGCCCCTGCAAGCGTGAATACCGGATTCGCGCACGCCGCGGGACTCAGCGACGGAGGGGCAGATCCCGCGGCCGTCGCGCGGGCAACGGTGCGGGCGCTCGGTAGAACGATGACGGTACGACCGGGCTTTCTCGCAACACTGCTCGACCTTGCGCTCAAACTACCTCGAGGCCTCCGGGCGCGTATGCTCGGCCGTGTCATGAAGGGAATGGCGAAGGGGCGCTAGAAGGTCCTGCTCCACTCGCGAGGCCATCGCTCGACGACGACTTTCGTCTGCGTGTAGAACTCGACGCCGTGTCGACCCTGCGCGTGAAGATCACCAAAGAAACTCTCGTTCCATCCGCTGAACGGGAAAAACGCCATAGGTGCCGCAACGCCAATATTGATCCCGACGTTGCCGGCATCTGCTTCGTACCGGAACTTCCGGGCGGCCGCACCGCTCGAGGTAAACAGACATGCCATGTTCCCGTAGGCGCGGTCGTTCACCAATCTGATCGCCTCGTCCAGAGACGCGGCATGCATGAGGCTCAGAACAGGTCCAAAGATCTCCGTGGAAGCGACGGAGCTCTGGGGAGTTACTTTGTCCAGTACGGTTGGAAAGACCCAGTTTCCGCCCGGATAGCCCGAGACAGCGCCACCACGGCCGTCGACAAGGAGCTGGACGCCCTCCTTCTCTCCCTGATCGATGATCGATTCAATCCTGCCTCGACTCTCAGGCGTGATCACGGGTCCCATCGCAACGCCATCGTCGAGACCATATCCCACTGGTCGGGACGACGCCGCCTCTGCGATTGACTCCGCGAATGATCGCTGCGCGTCACCCACGGTCACCGCGACGCTTGCGGCGAGGCAGCGCTGCCCGGCACATCCAAATGCACTGTCGGCCATGATCCTCGTCGTCGTCTCGATATCGGCGTCAGGCATAACGATGACCGGATTCTTCGCGCCACCCTGACACTGTGCTCGCTTTCCGTTCGCGGTGGCACGCTGATAGACGAGTTTCGCCACGGCAGTGCTCCCGACAAAACTGATGGCTCGCACACCAGGATGATCAAGGAGCGCATTCACCGTCTCGTGCCCGCCGTTGACAAGCTGGACGACCCCGGCGGGGAACCCTGCCTGCTCGATGAGACAAAACAGCTTGGCGGTCGTCATGGGAACGCGTTCGCTCGGCTTGAGGATAAAGCAGTTTCCGGTTGCAACCGCGTACGGCAGGAACCAGAGCGGTATCATCCCGGGGAAGTTGAAGGGCGTGATAGCAGCCACAACACCAAGTGGCTGTCGGATCATGTGCTCGTCGATTCCTGAGGCGATGTCTTCGTTGCTGTAGCCCTGCATCAATGTAGGCATGCCGCACGCAACCTCAACGTTTTCGATCCCGCGCCGGAGTTCGCCCCTGCTCTCCGCGAGCGTCTTGCCGCACTCTGTCGTTATGATCTTCGCTATCTCCTCAAGATGCTCTTCAAGGAGCATCTTGAGCTTGAACAGATACTGGATCCGATCAGTCACGGGCGTCTCACGCCATTCACGAAAGGCGGTGGTCCCGACATCGACTGCGCGGGCAACATCCTTGTCCCCGGATGAAGCAACGGTCGCAATCACCTCGCCGCTCGCCGGGTTGTAAACGTCCACCTGATGCGCCGAAATCGCCTCCGCCCATTGATTGCCGATGTAGTTCCTGATCTCTGTCATGTCAGCTCCTGCATAGGATGATCGCGGACATCTCAGACGTCCGGATTGGGGATCATCAGATCGCGAATGGTTGCAACAAGATCTGCGTACCCGCCTATGAACGAGCGCAGCGTCCTCACCGTAGCGCCGTACGAGTCGAACTCGTCCGGTATCATTCCATTCACATCGTAGGCCTTGCAAAAATCGGAGTACTTGGCGCTTAACTCGTCCACCAAGCCGTTCGGCACTGGATCGTTCATGGCGTCCCGGACAGCAACCGTTGAGCCGTTGAACCGTCGCTGCCAGAGGTGTGGGATCGTCAGAACGACGTCGCCTCCAACGAACTGTGACCAATGAAGATGATTTCGGTAGGCGGCCGCGAGCAATCGGGTTCGGTAGCCGGACTCCTGGTAGATCTGGTAGGCGTGCTTCATCACCGCAACTCCCGCCCACTCGAGGTATTCGGGCTCGGTGATGATGTCGTGCTTCTGGGAGACGATCTTGAGCCAATCGTCTACGCGGCCAACCATGATGGTACAGACCGGCGACATAGTTGAGATATCCGAGCCGTCGGCCTCACGCCGTTGAAGCCCTCGCTCCACGGCCTCCGCAACGGCAATCGACTGAGACACGGAGAAACAGACGGTGGCATTGACGTTGACGCCGCGTGCAGTCGCCTCCTCGATTGCAGCAATGCCGGCCCGCGTCGCCGGGATCTTCACCTGCATGTTCGGCGCAAGCGTGTCGAAATAGACCGCCTGTTCGATCATCCGCTCGCTGCTCCGGTAGAGAGTCGGATCGGTCTGGATTGACAGCCGGCCCTTCTTCTTCCCCTCGCGCTCAAAGATCGGTAGGAGGAGCCGCGCGCCGGTAACGGCCATCTCTTCGATCAGCTTCCATGCGATGTCGACCTCGGTAGCCTCTGCAAACTCTTTGATCATCGACCGAATCCGCGGCTCCCAGACGCCGAACTCGCGTGCGAGGACCTGACCAACAATGACCGGGTTGGTGGTCGCGCCAACCGCGCCATTCCCAATGGCATACTCGAGTTCGGAGACCGAGCAGGAGTCATTCCAGACATCGGTTGATCGATTGGTCACCGATTCGTGGAGCGAGACTCCACGCGGCCCCTGGGTCGGTTGGCTCTGCTGACTGCTCATACTCTCAATCCTCCAGCAACTTCAATCTCGGTATCGGTGATCTGATCCGCATCCGGTGAGAAAAGGAAGGCGACCGTCGCGCCAATCTCCTCCGGAGTCTGCAGCCGACCCAGCGGCACGACCTCCGCAGCCTTGGTTTCGATCCACTCCTCATCGTTTCCGTTTCTGGCCCAGACATCGATCTCACCCGGAGTCTTCACCCAGCCGACCGTGACCCAATTGGCGCGGATACCGCGTGACCCGTAGTTTCGGGCGATGTGATGGGTCAGCGTGAGGAGGGCGCCTTTCGACAGCGAATAAGGGAAGAGTTCGGCCAGCCCGGATTTTGCGTGAGTCGAACCGATGGTCACGATACGGCCCGCCCCGGACGCAAGCATCGGTTCGAGAACCAGGCGGCAGTACTCGACGGCACCGACCAGGTTGATCCGCAGGACCTGCTCGAGAAACTCAGGAGTCGTTGTGAGGATCGTCTCCCTGCGCATCGTCGCGGCGTTGTTCACGAGTCCGTCTATCCGCCCGTGAAGATCAAGAACGCCCTGCACCGCCTTCGCAATGTCATCAGGCGAGGCGTTGTCGGCACGCACGAAATCGCAGCTGCCGGACGCACCCAGCGATTCGCGAATGTAGGTCTCGGTCTCTCGTCCCGCTCGCTCATCTCGGCCCGTGACAATCACGTGCGCCCCTTCAAGCGCCAGGCGTTCGGCGACGCCCCGACCGATTCCCTTTTGACCGCCGGTCACGAGAATGACTTGGTCGGCGAGTCGACCAGGGTAGAATGCCGGATGTCCCATGCCGCCTCCTTGGGTAGTGTCACGAACCCTGTTGGTCCGTTTCGGATAGATCACGACGTTCGCAAGAGATACGCAGGTCGACCCTCCAACTTGCACTCCCGCCCTTCGCAGCTCGTTCTGCCCAAAAGACCTGCTTTCGGTCGGACCAACAGGCTTCGTGACACTTAGGCCGCCTTGACCAGAATGCAATTCAGATCTACCGTTGGTCAGTAGCCTATACAGTGGCTTAGCCACCGGTTGGCTATCGTACCGGAACTGAAGGAAGTTGGCAATGACAAGAGAGATCGTTCGCGATCCGCTCTACATGCAAGTCGCCCAGGCGCTCGTTGAGCTGATGCGCACCGAGTTCAACGTTGGCGATCAGTTTCTGACCGAGCGCCAGGTCAGCGAACGATTTGGCATCAGCAGAACCACCGCCAATAAGGCGCTTTCGAACCTGGTGATCGACGGCGCACTCGAATTCCGAACAGGGATTGGAACCTTTGTGCGCCCAGCCAAGCCGAGCGTCAATCTCCGGAGGCTCATCAGCTTCACCCAGAAGGCAGACGAGGCCGGCATGCGGCCAGAGACTCGAGTGACACGGTTTAGAACGGTCACGCTGAACGAAGTGAAGAACGTGTCGCGCACGAAGGCAACCGCTGTGCTCCAAGCCGACGGCTCGCTCCAGGTCCATGAGATGTCGAGATTAAGACTGCTCAATGATGTCCCGGTGATCTTTGAGCGCCGGGTCCTGCGCGCGGCCCCGTGCCCCGAACTCTCGGAAGTGGCGACGGCGGGCTCACTCTACACACTCTTGAGCGACAGCTTTGGTCTGTCGATTGCCGGCGTGGCCCAGAGGATTCGTGCTCGAATTCTGACGAAGGCGGAGTCGTCAATGCTGGGCATCCCCGAATCGAACGCGGTCCTTGAGCTCGCCGGCGTGGGATATCTCACATCTGGCGACCCACTCTGGTATGAAGAGACGATCTATCGCGGTGACACCTACGAGTTCGTCAACCAACTGCGAACAAGCGGAGACGAGAACCAATCTTCGCTCGGGCCGCGGGGCGATGCGAAGGAGAACGAACGCCTCTGGTATTTCTGGAAGGAGACCGACGATGAGTGACACAATCAGTGGCCGAGATTCAGAGGCCACGAGAGACCTTTTTGATGTGCGCGGAACGGTCTACGCGATCACAGGCGCCGCCGGTGCGCTCTGCGGTGTGATGGCACGAGAGCTCGCACGGCGAGGCGCTCGCGTGGCACTTCTTGATATCGATGCTGATGCAGCAGAAGGCGCCGCGGCTGCGCTCCGCTCGGAAGGGTGCGAGGCGATCGGACTCCGGTGCGATGTCCTCAACGAGACCGAGATCACAGATGCAGCGGACGAGATTGCGAATCGGTGGAACGAAGCGACCGTTCTCATCAACGGCGCTGGCGGCAATCACCCCTCAGGGAGTACTACGGAGGAGTTCGCGACCGCCGAGTTCCTTGCGGAGGCGGCGGCCGACGCCGAAGGGGGGAGCGACCGATCGACCTTCTTTGACCTCCCCGTATCCGGATTTGAGCGAGTGTTTGATCTCAACTTCCTTGGCACTGTCCTCCCCTCACGAATCTTTGGTCGAAGAATGGCGCGCGTGGGATCCGGCGCCATCCTGAACATTTCATCGATGAGCGCCCTCACGCCGCTCACCAAGGTGGGAGCGTACAGCGCCGCCAAGGGCGCCGTGGCGAACCTGACCGCCTGGCTCGCCGTCCACCTCGCTCGGGTAGGCGTCAGGGTGAACGCGCTCGCTCCTGGGTTCTTCATGACGGAGCAGCTCCGATTTCTTCACATCGACCAGAAGACCGGAGAGCCGACCGCCAGGGCCCGCGCCGTACTGGCCGCAACGCCAATGGAACGTTACGGGGAGCCGGACGAGTTGGTTGGCGCCGTGATCTGGTTGACCACGAATGCCTCAAGCTTCGTCACTGGTATCGTCCTGCCGATCGACGGCGGGTTCTCAAGCTATAGCATCTAGGGACCGTCCCGTACGAGGAGGCTCGATGAACGTTCATGGACTGCTCTACTCTCAGATTGGCTACGACATTGGAGACCCCATGCGTGCAATCATTCGCGGTCCGTCGCGCTCGCACGTCAGCGACGGTTCAACGTTCGCGGTGCGACGCGCCACCAACGGTAACGAGGAGGGCCGACCAGCCGAGATGGTCGTCTCAGGGGATGTTCGCTACTGGGGAGAGACCTGGAACAGCCACTGGTGGGTCATCGACTTCTCGGGAGTGGACGAACCCGGCGAGTACCTCATTGAAGTCGCCGGCAAAGACGGGGCAATCCAGTACACGAGTGAGGGCGTGCATCTGGGTCATTTTCTCCTCTGGGAGCAGACACTGCTTCCGGTGGCACTCGAACAGATGGAGGAACGACACAGACTCGCGAGGAATGGTATTGGCTGGCGAGATTGCGGCGCCGAGTGGAGAGAGGCAAACAGTCACGCAACGATGGTTATTGCTCTCTGCCGTGTTGCGGACTCCGGAGCGAGCTGGCTTGACCGTGAGACAACCGATCGACTACTGGAGCAAGTGGTTTACGGTTGCGACTATCTCTCCATCCTGCAAGACGCGGGCAGACAAACCGGGGCCCCATCCGGGGCAGTGATTCACGAGATCCCAAACCACATGGACATCATCCCCGGCGACACCGCTCAGTCCGCCGTCGCGTTCGCCTACGCTGCGCGTATGCTCGCCGACATTCGTCCCGAACAGGCCCGAGAGCTCAGCGGACGCGCAATTGCTGCCATGAACTACCTCCTCCTTGAGGCCAGGCCTCACCGGCCGGACGGCTTCTCACACCTCAACCACGGCACCCCGGAAGAGTTCGTCGTGCCGGACGAGTTCATGACACGTGACCTCTGCATGATGCTGTGGGGATGTGTCGAGCTCTACGTCGGCGGGCACGTGCGATTCAAGGGCCACGCCTTTCGGCTCGCTCGCGAAGTCATGGCACGCCAGATCAGCGAGTCCGATGCCGAGGGAGGCACAAACGGCGACCCCGTGCTCTGGGGACACTTCAGAACCTTCGAATCCGAGCAGGTCTCCGAAAAATCGAACACCCATCATCACTTTGGACACGACACCGGCGCAACGTGGCCGCACTACATCGCCCCGCTCGCAGACCTCTGCCGCTGGTTCCCGGATCACCCGGATCTGCCCCGCTGGCGCGAATGCATGCGTCGGTTCACAGAGGGCTACTTCATCCCGGCGTGTGAGGCGAACCCCTTCGGCATCCTCCCTATTGGTTACTTCGACGGCGTGGGCCTCATGAGCTTCTGCGGCCCTTGGCATGGCTTCAACACCACCATTTCGCTGGCCGGATCGCTCGCCCGGGCCCTCGAGGGCTCGGTCTCGGCGACATCATCTGAGTCGCTCCGACAGATCATGACGGCGAGTCTTCAGTGGATCTGCGGCCTTCACGCCGGCATCACACAGAGGAGCTTTGAAGGCTCCTCGGCATGGAAGGAAGAGATCCCGGAGGACCGGGCCGTCCCGTACAGTCAGATCTCCGGGATTGGTCGCCGATCGACGGGAAACTGGACCGGAATCCGGGGAACGATCCCCAACGGTTTCTGCGTGAACCCTCAGTTCCAACTCGTCGTACCGCCCAGCAAAGAGGCCGACGAGCCGCTACGCTACACCGACGAGGATTGGATTCCTCACTCCGCCGGCTACCTATTGGGACTGGTCGCCCTGCGTGAGAAGAGACGGTTTGGGTAGATCGACGTAGACGCGATCGGACGCGTGACTTCGCGGGATATGGATCCTGCTCCGAGTCGGCATCTCTGTGGTCCGCGGCTAAAAGGTCGCAGGCGATGGTTCAACCAGTCTCCGTGTCAAAGGTCACACGAGCGTCCTCCCCAGGTATCGCAGAGTTCTTTCGTCCTCGGGCGAGCACGGCGTCTCGCCCACCGTGTCGCTCGATGAGCGCGGCCTGATCGTCACGAGCACGCTGATCGACCTCATCAGGATTGAGCAGATCGGCGAGTGCCTCCCGCATCCGCCCCGCGACCGCATCGACCTCCTCGCCTCCATCGGCATTCTCGAGCAGATCCGAGCGTTCCTCCGGGTCGTTCTCCAGATCGAAGAGCTGATCCTCGAAGCCAACGTGATGGATGTACTTGTGGCGACCATCACAGACCATAAAACTTCCGCGCGTACTGCCGGCCGCATGGTACTCGGAGAGTACGGTCCGGTTGACGGACGCGCCACCCGCGATCTCCCGGAGCGACTGACCGCGAACATCGACGCGGGCTATACCGCAGCTCTCAAGGATCGTGGGATGGACATCGATGAGCGATACGGGGGTCTCGCACACCGCTGCAGGCTCCACTCCCGGACCGGCGACGATCATCGGGATCCCTACCGACTCCTCGTAGAACTGGAACTTCCCGAACGCTCCCCTCGCTCCGAGCATGGCGCCGTGATCGGAGAGAAAGAGAATCTGTGTGTTGTCGATCTGACCTGAATCCTCGAGCGAGTCGAGAACGACACCCACCTGATGATCGATGAACGAACAGAGGCCGAAGTAGACGGCGACGGCTCGCCGGATCTGTGACTCTGAGAATCCCGCGTCCCAGCCGAAGTACGATCGGAAGTGTCGCGAGACCGGGTGATCGGGCCAATCAGCGGGGTCCCAGGCTACCGGCATCGGCACGCGTTGGGGGTCGTAGAGGTCGACGAACTCCTGGGGCGCGATGAACGGCGGATGAGGGCTTGCGAACGAGACGAAGAGTCCCCAGGCACGCCGATCGTGCGACGCATCCGCGATCCACTCGGCCGCCCGCTGCGCAATACGTCGGTCGTAGCGGACATAGTCGGATACTCCTGTCCGGGCCTGCTCGATCTCGCGCCTGCCGTTCCTGTGCGGGGCATCGTCGCGAATCGCGCCGACCAGTTCGCCCACTCCGTCCGCGACATACATCGCATCGTTCTTCCGGGAGAACCCGTCGTCATCCTCGGCCCGGCGATAGTGGAGCTTCCCGATCGACTCGACCCGATACCCGGCATCTCGCAAAGCATGTCCCCACGAGGAAGGAACGCCGCAGTACGGAAAGGCATTGTCCCAGTGGCCCGTCTCGTGGACATACCTGCCGGTCGCGAGGACGGCACGCGCAGGCACGCAGATGGGGGAGTTGGTATACGCGCGAGTGAATCGAGTCCCTCGGGCTGCGAGGCGATCGATGTTCGGGCTCTGCACCTGCGGATGCCCATAGCATCCCAAGGTGTCGCGCCGAAGCTCATCGGCACAGACAACCAGGACGTTCGGGCGGGTTCTGGTCATCCGCCGTGGTCCGGGCGGTCGGCGGCGAGTGAGCCGAGGAATGCAGAGAGCGCAAGATAGACGCCGGCGGTCCAGCCGAGCATCGGGACCGCCTCATACTCCCCGCCGCCGGCGGCGCCGGTCTCTGCGTCGGTCTTCTCCCAGAGCACGCCGGTCTGCTCGTACAATCGATCCGTCGTTGCAAGAAACGTCTGGGCGATGCGAGCCGCACGTTCCAGGAAGCCGTAACGCGCGAGCCCAACCACCGCAACGTAGACCTGGCACGGCCACACGTTTGGATACGCCCACTGAAACGCCTCTGCTCCAGCGCGTGGCGCAGCGACAGCGAGTCCGTGTTCGCGCTCCATCTGAGAGAGCACCTCGATCATTGCCTTGGCCTGCGCGCCCGAGGCGATACCGGCCATGAGGGGCGTGATCCCGGCGAGACTTATCACATCGCCGGCAACGCCACGTACGCAGTCGTAGTCAAAGAACCAGTGTCGATTCGTATCCCAGAGAATCTCCTGCATCAGGGCACGACGACGTTCCGAGGCACTCCGATAGTACTCCGACCGCTCCCAACCGAGTAACGCGGCAGCGTTGGAGAGGAACCTCTCATGCCCATAGAGAAGTGCGTTGAGGTCAACGGCAACATGATCCAGCGCACGACCATCAAATCGCTGTGTGAAATCCCACCCACTCTCAGCCTCTGCCAGGTACTCTCCGCCGACGCGGGCCTTGGTAGAGAAATCGGCGTCGTCCGGCACACCAAGGCGACGAACGAGAATGCGGTCGTAGAACTCTGCTGCACCCCGGTCCGAGTCGTGATGTCCGTATCCGTTGAGACCTACGCCACGACGCCGAGCGGTCTGCCAGAAGTGGTACTCCGATCGTACCCCAACTGCGCACTTCAGGTAGAACTCTGAGTCCCACTCGTTCGCCCACTGATGCAACTCTTCAATTGAGCCCGACGTCTGCTCCTGGGAGTAGCCGCTGGAAGCTCGGGCAGCACCGCCGGCAACCAGTGCCGCGACGGCACGTTGATCTGATCCGAGACTTGAATCGATCTCACTCCGCTCTTTCATAACGAACAGATAGTCTTCTATCATACGACAGAGGTAGGGTGGCTGAGACCGATTCTCCAGACCAACGTGGTTCGGCATGTACCCCTGCCGCTCGATGAGCCAGAGCATGTTGAGGATGTTCTCTCGAGCGATCTCGTGATGACCGCGGGGGAGCAACCCAAGGTTCGTGAAGTAGGTGTCCCAGTAGAAAAAGAAGTAGAATCGACCCTCACCCTTGATAGAGGCGCTTGAGTAACGGTAGGGAAGATCGACGCCGCCGAAGCCGGTACCGGGCTCATCCTTGTAGATGGCACGGTGCCAGTTCGCCTTGATGTACTCGTCAACGGTCATGCGTATCTCCGTCGCGTTCCTGCCGCATGAGGAGTTCCCGGAGGAATGACGGGGAGAGTCGGTTTGCCTCAGTGACGACTCGCTCCGCGTCGTCCAGGAACAGGGACATCGCGCGGGAGAGTGGCAGGTTCCAACCGTAGTGATCCGCCTCCTTCGCGTAGTCGACAAGCTGGAGCGCCTTCACACCAACCTCATGACCGGATCCGTCCGTGACGCGATCGAGAATCGTGCTGAGCAATGCGCGGCTCCCGCCGCCTCCGCCAAGCGCCTGCTTGAGAAGCTCAACTTCAACGCCGGCCTGCATGCCGAGTCCGACCGTCTCAAGTAGGGCCGCATTGACCAGACCCATCATGAGCTGATTGCACGCCTTCACGATCTGACCCTGCCCACTTGCCCCGCAGTAAATCACAGTTTCGGGATCGCCAACCGAGTGCAGAACCGGCGTGGCGCGGTTGAACGCGTCTCGCGTCCCTCCTGCGAAGACGCGAAGGGAGCCTGCGTCAGCGCCGCCGGCGCCGCCGCTGACGGGCGCATCAAGAAGACCGACACCTCTCTCACGAAATGCTCGAGAGAGGCGAACCGTCTCCGAAGGGAGCGTAGTACCAAAGTCGATGACGAGTGTTCCGGTTTGTATCACCGGCAACAACTCATCCTCGCTCACGGAGACAAACACCGGTGGGTGCGGCAGGCTCGTGCAGATGATCGAAGCGCCCTCCACGAGCGATTCAATCGATTCGCATGACAGACCGACGCCGGCACTCGCGGTTCCGACAGCGCCCGACTCGTTGACGCCATCTCTCGCTGCGGCCGCTTCGGCGGCGACAGCCTCGGCCCGACGTGGTACCAGGTCAAAAAGACGCACCGTGTATCCAGCCAGGATGAGGTTCCTCGCCATCGAAGCACCCATGGTTCCCAGTCCAATAAATCCGATGGTTTCTCGGGGTGCGGTGTTGGCAGACACGTTATCCACGGATGACTTGTTCAAGCGCGGCGATGGAGTCGGCGAGCGCCTGCACCATCACTCCCGGATCGTCCTGCAGGTCACGTGCCTCAAGCTCAAGGACGTAGCCGTTGCCATACTCTATCTCACCCATCTCATGGAACAACCCATGGAGTTCAACATCGCCGGTGCCAAATGGGACGCTGACACTGCCCCGCATATCCTTGACGTGGCAGTAGGAAATCCGGTCTCGGAACCGCTTGAACGGCACGCGCCACGGGATGCCGAGCTTCTCATAGTGGCCGACCTCAAGGAGGACGGCGAGCCGGTCGTCCGCTGCGCCCTCCAGGATGGTAGCAACGTCATCGTCTGTTGCGATCACCGACCCGCCATGATTCTGAAGTACCAGCGTCATCCCCTCGACCTCAGCACGGTCGAGCATCTGCCGCGCGCAACGGATGTACTCGTTAATCGAAGTGGCTTTGTAGATGGCGATTGATACGCCAATCCGCCGTGCAAACCCAAGTGCGTCTAGCGCTGCGGTCAGGGTCGATGGGTCGTCCGCACGGATCACGGGAAGGTGCATCGAGTGGAAGGAGAGGCCGTGCTTGGCTGCGCGCGATCGGTACCCCTCGGGTGACGATTCAAGGTTGAGTGCCGATGCGGGACCCCGTGTGAACGCCTCAATCTTTGTGAGACCGATCCGTGAGAATCGCTTGAACACCGTCTCCAGATCGTCTGCGGGGAAGCACATCGGACTCCCAACAAGGAGATCCGCGATGCTTGTGGCCTTGAAGTCGCGCTCCGCCGAGTTGTAGACGACGATCATGTCGGCGTCTTCATCACCAATGCTCCAGGCACGATGAGGCGTGTCACGGGGGATCTCGATCGAGTCACCCGCATTGAGCACCACCTCCTTCGAGCCGAAGCTGTGCCGGAGTCGCCCGGCGAGAAGGTAGAGAATCTCGTCGCAGGTCGTGTGCAGGTGCTCTGGGTTGCTCTGTCCCGCCTTGATCGTCACCCGTCCAACGGTGAGGCCCGCGGGAGAGACGCCGGATTCGGTGATCCACGAGAGCGATCCCCAATCGGCGTCGGTCCTCTGATCAACCAACTCGGTAGCAGTGCGAACCCTCGGTTTCATCTGCTCTCCTTCTCGAACGGAGCGAACATCTCGCGAGCGGTCGTCAGAGCTTCCAGATGCGCTTCCCTATCAGCAAAGTCAACGCTTCCGGGCGAGAGTTCCACGACCACGTCTCCCGAGTAGCCCCTCTCGGACATAGCTGCGACGAACTCTGCGTTCTTTGCTTCGCCTTCACCAAACGGTACAAATCTCTTCGTACCTAACGTGATGTTGTCCTTCACGTGAATATGAACGATGCGATCGCCCAATCGCTCAATGAGGACCTCGTTGGTGACACCGGAAGCGTTGAAGTGACCAATATCCGCGCACACGGCCAGCCGAGGAGAGTCGAATCTGCTGAACACCTGATCGTAGTCATCCGGGTTCTGGAGAGCGTGACCATCGTGATTCTCCAGGGCGATCGTGATGCCGACCTCTTCCGCGTACGGCAGGAGGTATTCGATCAAACGAAGGAGCGCGTCGAAGCTGCCCTCGCGACCTCTGGGCGCACCGAGCGTCACAAAGACCCCGCACCCCAGTTCCTTCGCCACATCGATCCCTCGCATGCCAAGCGCCAGATCCTTCACGACGTCCTTGTGATCCACGCCGGTGGGACCGGTGAAGTGGAGGGAGACGGGCGTGAGTCCGACCGACGTGGAGCGATCACGAATCGATTGGACACCACGGGCCGAGATGTTCTGTGCGTACCAGCAGTTGAGCTCCAGGTAGGAGAACCCAACCAGCGGTGCGAGCGTAAAGGTTTGCTCAAAGTCGATGTCGCCAAAGCCGTCGAACGAGAGCGATGCTGCGGCCAATCTGATCATGTCATCTCCGGTTCATTCTCAGGCTCAACCATCCCCATCAGAGCGCCCCAGAGCGACGGGTGAGGACGGTTGATGTTGTCGATGACGTCGTGTGGATACGGCTTGAGATAGTCGTTCAGTGCCCGCATGATTGGCGCATCAAAGCCTGCCTCGTCGGCGTGATCAAGGAAATAGTCGAATTCCGTGTACTTGTAGTTCACCTGATCGCCAAGGCCGGCAGCGATCTGCGAAGCGATGCGTGAGAACTCGGATCGAAAACCGCCCTGACCGCCAACCGCCTCTAGAAGGATTGCCTCATCCACACCGGACGCGGCGCCGTAGGCCACGGCCTCAACGAGCGCCGCATTCACAAGACCCATAGCGAGCTGGTTGACGCCCTTCGTGATCTGTCCGGCACCACTGGGACCGCAGTAGGTCAGTCGGCTCTTTGAGAGGAGTCGCAGAACAGGCCAGGCACGCTCTGCCGCCCTGCGATCACCGCCCACAAAGGTGTAGAGCTGACCCTTGGCGGTTCCGATGGGTCCGCCGCTCACCGGGGCATCAAGCAGGAAGGCTCCGCGATTGGAGAAGAGTCCGGCGACCCGTCGCGTCTCTCGAACGACAGTCGTCCCGGTATCGATTACCACGGTGCCTGGCTTCACATGAGGAAGGATGTCGTTCTCAAGAACACCGATCGTGACCTTCGTGCCGTTCAGACTGCAGAGAATCGTGTCACACCGCTCTGCAAGATCCGCGACGTCGCTCGCGGCAGTCGCACCGGTTCGGACAACTCGAGAGAGACGCTCCTCGTCGATCTCGTAGACAAGCACATCGCAAAACTCCCGTACCAAGGTCAGCGCGATCCCTCTGCCCATCGCGCCCAAGCCAACAACACCAATCATCTATACCTCCTGTCGGAGTCTATCCGCTCCACAACGGTCCGTCGTGACCACCGTGGGCTCTCCTTGCCCGCAACAAAGGCGGATCACCCCAGCTCTAGTTCCACGAAACGCTCGATCTGCCCCTTGATGGCTCGCTCAACGGGGAGCCGCTCCATGGAGCTTGCTCCGTAGAACCCGTCAATCGTCTTCACTCTTCCAAAGATGAACCGCACATCGTCGGGTTCAGCGATTGGCCCCCCATGGCAAAGAACGAGGACGTCCTTCCTGATGCCGCGGGCGGCAGCAACGATCGCATCGATCGCATCGGCACTCTCCTCAAGAGTCTTCGCGGTCTGCGCACCTATCGAACCGGACGTTGTCAGGCCCATGTGGGCGACCAGGATGTCGGCTCCGGCGCGGGTCATTTCGCGAGCGTCCTCTTCGTCAAACACGTAAGGCGTGGTGAGAAGGCCAATATCATGGGCCGCCGCAATCATCTCAACTTCTCGGGCGTAGCCCATATTGGTCTCCTCGAGGTTCGCTCGGAAGGTTCCGTCAATGAGTCCGACGGTGGGGAAGTTCTGCACACCGGCGAAACCCATCGCCTTGAGCCCCGGAAGGAAGCGCGACATGATTCTCATGGGATCCGTACCGCAGACACCGGCAAGCACCGGCGTCGTCTTCACGACCGGCAGAACCTCTGACGCCATCTCTACTACAACCGCGTTCGCGTCTCCATAGGGCATCAGGCCAGCAAGCGACCCGTGACCCGCCATGCGGAAGCGTCCGGAGTTGTAGATGACGATGAGATCGATACCACCAGCCTCTTCCCACTTGGCGCTGATTCCCGTTCCAGCGCCACCGCCTATGATTGGTTGCCCTGAAGCGCGCTTTGCGCGAAGGGCGGCGAGGATCTCCTCTCGGGTGAGTTGCATTGATTGCTTCATGTTGTAGTCCTCATGAGCCTGATGAGCTCGTTCGCACAATGGGTCGCAAACTCGTTGTCGTTGATAAAGGCGTCCATCTTCGCAAGCGGTACACGCTCGTCCAGCCCGGCCTCAATCGCTGTAAAAAGAGCCTCATTTGCCTGTGGGTCGTAGAAATCACCATCCGGACCATCGATCATGCTCACGCCCTTGAGCGGGATCGCGACTGACACCGGCCCAGTGCTCTGATTCACCTTTCGAGCGATCTCGGCGCCGAGCCTCTGATTCTCGTCTGGAGTGGTCCGCATCAGGGTAACGTTCTCATTGTGACGGTAGAAGGTCCGGTTCGAGAACTCCGTCGG
>JANQQY010000522.1 GCA_028284845.1 Spirochaetales bacterium | reverse complement strand
GGATGAAACCGATCTCGACGCCGCGTACAGCGATCTGTTGGACCAAGACTATGATTGACCGATCTGCAAAACGCCTCCTGGTCGTTGGCGTTCTCCTCGTTCTGGTGCTGGCGGGAGCGAGTGCGAGTCACCATCGCCCCGAAGAGTCGATGCCGGGCACGCCCTCCTTTGGTCTGGAAGCGGGAGGACACCTACGCCTGCTCCTCGACTTTGGAAACGTTGACGCCCTCGCCTCGTACGCGGCAACGTATGAGAACGATCGCGAAGCCGTTCGCCATGCGCTGATGGCAGGCGGCTACTATCGGATCCATCAGAACCTCAAGGTTGGCGCCTTCTACCAGCTCGGTCTGGGACAGCGACACGATGATGACTGGATTGAGAGCGGCGAGGCGTGGTTCTGGCGCGATACCGGTAGTCGGTTCGAGCACAGCTTTATCCTGGACGCAACGCCTCGATTCCTTGTTCCCTTCCTCCCCGGCGATTGGGTGTTTGCCCTCAAGTCTCGGTACGAGCTATCGCTCTACAATGAAGGTGAGACAGTAGTTCGGAACACAGCTTTGATCCGTCCGGGGCTCACCTGGTTTCTGATTGACGATCGCGAACCGGTGGTCAACGTTGGACTCGCGTACACGACCTATCTCTCCCTCGATTTTGGTGCGACGTGGTGGTACCGCCATGGTCCGTATCTGAACGTGATCTACCATGCTACGCCCTTTTTGCTCGTCGATCTCTCTCTTGGAACGCAGTGGATCTATTGGAGCGAGTCGGCCGACTTCGTGGACGACTTTGCGGACGCGACGTATGACTCACCCATCTACCGACCGTGGACGGTAAACGTCGGTCTCATCTACCGACCACGAAGTTAGGCTGATGCGCTGCTAGTGACGGGCGACAACCTGCGGCTGCCGTCCGTTGCGGCGAGCGTGCTCGCCGTGATTTGTCTAGAACGAACTCCCCATCGCTGCCGGACCGGTTTCTTTGGTCTCCGCTTTCTCAAACGTAGAGTTTGCAATCAACTCTTGCAGGAGCTTCTCGTAGGCATCGCCGTCGAGTGGTACCTCGGCCGGGCTCCCTGTGAAGTGGCTCATCAGAATGCCGTTTGCGAGTGTCACCGAGCCAAGCCCCTCCGGCGCCTGCGCGACCAATGGGCTCCCTTCTCGAACCGAGCGCGCAAATGCCTCTGTGACCATGCGGTGCGCACCGGGATCATCGGAGGGCAGCTCAACCGGCTGAACCTCGTGATCGACTTTGGCGAACCCGGAGTCTGCCGTGTTCGAGAAGTCGATCATTGACGTCGCATTCTTGTCGAAGGTTACGGTTCCATTGTCGTAGACCAGGACACCGTTTTCCCCAACGATTTCGAGGCGGTTGGTTCCCGGCGACTCGGCGGTGGAGGTGATGAAGTGTCCGATCATTCCGTTCTCGTGCTCGAAGATCGCGCTGACCTCATCCTCCACTTCGATGTTGTGGTACTTACCAATCGCCGCGACCCCGTGAATGCGCTTTGGCATTCCAAAGAACCACTGGTAGAGATCGAGGTTGTGCGGGCACTGGTTCAAGAGGACACCTCCCCCCTCGCCCTTCCACGTAGCACGCCAGCCGCCGGAGTCGTAGTAGAACTGGGTCCGGAACCAGGTTGTGATGATCCAGCTCGCGCGGACAAGCGTGCCGAGCTCTCCGGAGTCGATGATCGACTTGATCTTCTTCCACGAATTGTGAGTTCGCTGTTGGAACATCGCGCCGAATCTGATGTCAGGATTTGATTTCCGGGCACTCTCGTATGCCGCGGTCATCTTGTTGATGTCTTTGGCGTGAACACCCACCGGCTTCTCACAGAGCACGTGGATGTTTCGCCCAAGGGCCTCAATCGCGATAGGTGTGTGGTCGTAGTGAGGCGTGGCAATCAGGATTGCTTCGAGCCCCTCGTGACCCATCATCTCGCTCGCCGTGCGGTATCGTCCCGTATCTGCAGGCGTTTCCGTCCCATCAAGCCGGGATTGATCGAGATCACAGATCGCGACCAACTCAAGAAGGTCACTCGCTATACAGTCCTTGACGTGACTGCTACCCATGTTTCCAAGCCCAACGATTCCTATACGAAGTGGTGTCATACGTGTCCTTTTCTAGAAGGATGACCCGTTCAGCGGGCGATGGCAAGTGCGCCCAGGAATCGACCGGTGTGCGAGTCGGGAGTCGCTGCGATCTGAGCCGGAGTACCCTCTGCAACGATCGTACCGCCCCCGTCGCCACCCTCGGGCCCCAGGTCAATGATCCAGTCCGAGGCTGCGATGAGTTCCTGGTTGTGTTCAATCACCAGAACCGTGGCTCCGGTCTCTACGAGCCGTTTCACAACGGCAATGAGCTGACTCACGTCCGCCATATGGAGGCCAACCGTTGGTTCATCCAGGATGTAGAGAGCGGTGGGTGCGGTCGTATTGAGACCCGCTTTGCGTTGTGAGAGTCGTTCGGCCGTGGTCGCCGACCGAGCGAGCTCAGAGACGAGCTTGATGCGTTGTGATTCGCCACCCGAGAGAGTCGGGCTCTGCTGACCCAGCGTCAGGTAGCCAAGGCCCACCTCCAGAAGCAGTTCGAGTGCGTGTCTGATCTTTGGCTGTGACCCAAAGAACTCCACTGCCTCCTCGATGTTCATGGCAAGGACGTCAGCGATGTTCTTGTCGCGGAATCGAATGGAGAGCGTCTCCGGCGTGAAGCGATCGCCTCCGCACTCGTCACATGGCACGACGACGTCCGGAAGGAAACTCATTTCCACCCGCTGATAGCCCTGGCCTTTGCAGACCTCGCAGCGCCCCTCTTTTGTGTTGAAGCTGAACCGGCTGGCGGTGTACCCACGCATTCGCGACTCGGGCAACGACGCAAAGAGCTTGCGGATCTCGTCCCAGACACCGATGTAGGTCGCCGGCGTGCTCCGTGGTGTCTTGCCGATGGGAGTCTGGTCGACCTCGAGAACTCGTTCGATGCGCTCCCACCCGTCGATCGATCGGCATCCGACCGCCCTGGATCGTTTCCCTTTTCCGCGAGTGAGAAGACCGTGAACCGATTCGTAGACCACGTCTCGCACGAGCGTGCTCTTTCCGCTTCCGCTGACACCGGTAACACAGACCAGCTTCCCAAGTGGAATGCTCACGTCGATCGACTTCAGGTTGTGAAGCGTTGCGCCGGTGACGCGCAGCGCTCCCTTGCGTGACTGAGAAGTGTAGTCTGGCGCGGACTCCGCGGCGAGAGTGTCGTCCATCGTCCCGGACTCAATGAGGTAGCGTCCCGTTACCGAGGCCTTGTTGGCAAGGATCTGTTTGAGTGTGCCCTGCGCAATGACCGATCCTCCCCGCACGCCGCCGCCCGGGCCAAGGTCAACGATGTGATCCGCCGCGCGGATCGTGTCTTCGTCGTGCTCCACCACCAGTACGGTGTTCCCCTTGCTGGTTAGCCTGCGGAGCACCGAGAGCAGCATCTGGTTGTCGCGCGGGTGAAGTCCAATCGTGGGTTCGTCCAAGATGTAGCAGACTCCGCGTAGATTCGAGCCGAGCTGTGCAGCGAGGCGGATGCGCTGCGACTCGCCGCCACTCAGCGTTGGGGCCGAGCGATCGAGTGTCAGGTAACCAAGGCCCACTTCTTCCAGAAAGCGAAGGCGGTGGAGCATCTCTGTCAGGATATCGCGTCCGATCATCGCCTCGCGATCTTCGAGCGTGATGCCCTCAAACCAGCTGCGAATCTGGGCGATCGACTCCGAGGTTATCTCCGCGATTCCGCGTCCCTTGAACCGAACTGCGAGAGCCTCTTCGCGAAGACGAGTACCCGAACACTCAGGACAGACCACATCGCTCTCGGTGGTGTGATCCCAACCGGCATCCTCTTCCAGGGCGTTTTTCTCGTGCCGTGAGAGCTTCCTCCCCGTTCCAAGACAGGTTGGGCACCACCCGTGTCGCGTGTTGAACGAGAAGAGGCGTGGATCGAGTTCGTCAAAGCTGCGCTCGCACTGCGGGCAGGTGTATCGCGTGCTGTAGATCGAGGCCTCGCCCGCCTCGTCGGTAGCCGCGTAGACGACGCCCTTGGCTCGGTCGAGAGCCTCTGCAAGCGCCTCTTCGAATTCGCCCTTGCTCTCAATACGACCGCGTGCTCCGATCTTGAACGGACCAAACGGCAGCTCAATGTCGTGCTCCTTGTATCGGTCGAGACGCGGCCACTCGTCGGTTGAAATCATGCTGCCGTCGACTCGCAGGTGGGTGACTCCGCGATTGTTCGCCCACTTCGCGAGGTCCGTGTAGTAGCCTTTCCGCCCAATCACGAGCGGCGCGAGCAGCCAGACCGACTCGCCTCGAAACGATCGAGAGATTGACTGCACGATCGATTCGGGCGACTGCGATTCAATTGGTATATCGCACTGGGGGCAGTACTGCGTGCCAAGCTTCGCGTAGAGGAGCCGTAGGAACTGGTAGACCTCCGTGGCCGTGGCAACCGTACTCTTCTGTCCGCCGCGACTGGTCCGCTGTTCGATGGCGACAGTCGGTGGTATCCCGACTGCACCGTCCATCTCGGCGCGGGAGGCCGGCTGCACGAATTGACGAGCGTACGCGTTGAGAGATTCGAGGTACCTGCGCTGACCCTCCGCGAAGACGATGTCGAAGGCGATGGTGCTCTTCCCGCTTCCGCTCACCCCGGTGAGCACGGTGAACTGGTCGTGCGGGATGGTGAGGCTCACATCCTTGAGGTTGTGCTCCCGGGCCCGGGTTATCTCTATCTCTCTGACGCGAGGAATGGAGGCTCGGACGGATGACGTTCCATGTGCCGACTCATGCAAGGCCGGATCCGGCGAGCCAACCGCATTGGCACCGGGGCCTGTGGTACCCATCATGGCGGCTGCGAGCTCTCGCCCGGTGTGGGTATCGCTCTGAGCGATCTCATCCGGAGATCCTTGAGAGAGGATCTCACCGCCGGCATCACCACCTTCCGGTCCCATGTCGATCACATGATCTGCCGCGGCGATGACGTCCAGGTTGTGCTCGATCACGACGAGAGAGTTCCCCGCATCACGAAGCTGGGAGAACGCGCCCAAGAGGACCTCGATGTCGGCGAAATGGAGTCCTGTAGTTGGTTCGTCAAAGAGGAAGAGCACCGGCGATGAGGAGCGCCGATTCCCGGAGACGAGGTGGCTCGCGAGCTTCAATCGCTGGGCCTCTCCGCCACTCAGCGTTGGCACCGGTTGGCCCAGCTTCACATATCCCAGTCCCACATCGCGAAGCGGCTCGAGAGCTCTCACCAATCGCTTCTTGTCCGCGAACACCTCCACCGCCTCGTCGACCGTCAATTCAAGGACGTCAGCAATGGAGAGATCTCGATCACCAAATGTGGCCTTGACCGCTACCACCTCGTCCTTGAATCGTCGTCCGTCGCATTCAGGACAACGAAGATAGACATCGCTCAGGAACTGCATCTCAATATGCTCGAATCCGCTTCCCTTGCACGTTGGGCACTGACCCTTTGGTGAGTTGAACGAGAACGAACCGGCGGTAAGGCCGGCCTCTTGTGCAGCTTCCGTTGCGGCGAACGCCTTCCGGATCTCATCAAAGGCACCAACGTAGCTCGCCGGATTGCTCCGCGCACTCTTTCCGATCGCGGATTG
>JANQQY010000518.1 GCA_028284845.1 Spirochaetales bacterium | reverse complement strand
CGGGGGGGGGAAGCCGACCTTCCTCAAGATTCCCTCCGGCGAGATCGAGCCGGATGCCGGGCAGATCATTCTGACCCCGGGCGAACGCATCGCAGTTCTCAAACAGGATCAGTTCCAGTTTGAAGAGCTTTCCGTCCTTCACGCGGTCATCCTTGGGCACGAGAAGCTCTACACGACCATGATCGAGAAGGACGAGGTCTACGCCAAGCCGGAGTTCAGCGAAGCAGACGGAATGCGAGCGGCCGAGCTCGAGAGCGAGTTCGCCGAGCTGGGCGGATGGGAGGCCGAGAGTGAGGCCGGTCGGCTCCTGTCCGGACTCGGGCTCTCAGATGAGCTTCTCGACAAGAAGATGAGCGAGCTCGACGGCGGTCAGAAGGTCCGCGTCCTCCTCGCGCAGGCGCTCTTTGGAAACCCGGACATTCTGCTTCTCGACGAGCCGACAAACAATCTCGATCTCGACTCGATCACCTGGCTCGAGGAGTTCCTGATGAACTTCAAGAATACCGTGATAGTTGTCTCGCACGACCGGCACTTCTTGAATCGCGTTTCGACGCATATTGCGGACATCGACTTCGCCCGCATCCAGCTCTTTGTGGGCAACTACGACTTCTGGTATCACAGCTCACAGCTCGCCCGGAAGCAACAGCGCGACGACAAGAAGCGTCGCGAGGACAAGATTGCCGAACTCAAAGCATTCATCCAGCGGTTCTCCTCCAACGCCGCCCGATCAAAACAGGCGACCAGTCGGCAGAAGCTCATCGACAAGCTTTCACTCGACGACATCAAGCCTTCGAGCCGCAAATCGCCCTACATCGCCTTCACGCCCGAGCGAGAGGTGGGCAAGGTGGTCCTGGAAATCTCCGGACTGAGCAAGAAGGTCGACGACGAGCCGGTGCTGAACGACATCACTCTCGTGCTCGAACCCGGTGAGAAGGTCGCCTTTGTTGGACCATTCCATCAGGCGAAATCGACCCTCTTCCAGATTCTGGTGGGCGAAGTTGAGCCGGACTCCGGAAGCTTCGAGTGGGGTACGACGATGAGTCCCGGCTACTTCCCGAAGGACAACGCGCACTTCTTCTCAGGCGGCGAGAGCCTCATTGAGTGGCTGCGCACTTTCACGGAGGTCGAAGAGGAGTCGTACGTCCGCGGCTTCCTTGGGCGCATGCTCTTCAGCGGCGACGAGACAAAGAAGCCGGTCAGTGTCTTATCCGGAGGCGAGCGTGTCCGATGTGTGCTCAGCAAGCTGATGCTCGCGGGGCCAAACGCCCTCCTGATGGACGAGCCGACCAACCACCTCGACCTGGAGTCGATCACGGCGCTGAACGACGCGCTCATCGACTACAAGGGCGTCGTGCTCTTTGTGAGTCACGACCACGAATTTGTCGAGACGGTCGCAAACCGGATCATCGAATTCACCCCATCGGGAATGATCGACCGAACGATGAGGTTTGATGACTATCTGCGGAGTGAGGATGTGAGAGCCCTGCGGGACGAGCACTACCACGGTCATCAACTGCTCGAGATCTAGACCGTGCGCCGGCTGTGATCACTCCGGGGTCGAGGAGACCGACGACGCGAGTTCGGCGCGCCTGATAGCCTCCGCATAGAGAGCCTCAAAAACCCCGACGATCTGCGATTCAAGACGTCCGTTGACAAAGCCTCGCACGCCCGGCACTCGGGTCGTCAGGCCCGTCCGTACATAGTGGCGGACATAGGTCATCGGTGTCCCGTCCACATCGACGCTCTCGAAGAACCACGACCCGTAGAGAAAGCCGAGCCTTCCGTCCACGGAGTCCACGAGCGCCCATTGTGAGGCGAAGGTCTCAGGGCCTGTTTCGACGTGCAGGACGTCAATGAGATACTCGGCGCCAAGAGAAAAGACCAGGACGCCGAAGTCGGTTCGTTGACGCTGTCTGGACGAGACGCCATCGAGCGAGCAGACGACCTCGTGTTCGGCAAGATTCGGCATAAAGCCGGTGAGTCGGGCCGCATCCTGGAGCCCGGCCATCATGTGAGCCGGGTTGATGGGGTAGACGGCATGCGCCTCGGTCAGCGTCTGGATCCGCGCACCGTCCTCATTCGTGAAGGTTGCCGATCGCGCGAAAACGACCGGCGACTCGACAAGGCTCCGAAGGGCATCTGCGGATGTGGCCGAGGGGAGCCTGGCGTGACGGGACTCGAACCTGAGGCCGGCGGTAGACGGCGCACATGGTTCGGCCGCTTGGGCGACCGTGACCGGGAGTGGCAGCAAGAGGGCGAGAAGTGTCGTGAGTCCGAGGCGGAGAGTCCGGGAGGATTTCATTGGTTTAGCCTAAGTGTGCCGTGCCCTCACATTGTGTCTGCGATTCTGATCGACAAGCGACTCGACTCGGGCGCGATTCAGGAGGCCGTTCTCAACAAAGAAGCGGCCGATGGGATAGTTGAGCTGCAGTTGCTTTCCGAGCACGACGTTCAGTTGGTGTCCACTCAATATGCCGAGCCGCAGTGCCGTGTCGCCAAAGCGCTCACTCCTTGGCGAGGCACGTAGGACACGGAAGACGGCCGGCGCGTCCATAAATCGGTATGCGCGGCCGATTTCGCCGACCTTGGGTCGAACGCGATACTGCCACGTAATGGCGTCAATCATGGTACGCCAATCGATGATGCGGCTGTAGTAGAGGAATTGTGCGAGCCGGAGCTCTCCGTCCGGGATTCGTCCGCTGTGGAAGCGCCCCGTGCCCGGTGTTTCGGTCGACCGGGTATGCGCGGGGCGAGGTGGGGGACGTGACGGTTCCTTCTCGCTCCCCGCCACACCCAGTGTGACGGCACGCATCAGGACGCGGAACGCACCATGAAGGCGTTTGAACTCTTGTTCGAGGGCGGCTCGCGATCGTCCGATGGCCCCGGCGCGATCCGGATGCAGCGAAAAGGCGCGTTTTCGGAAGGTCGCCGAGAGGTCGTCGGTCTTGATGCCGTGAAGCCAGCCGACGGTCGCCTGGTCGTCGCCAAAGAAGGTGCGGCAGGCTGACAGGACGACTGAAGGCTTGAGGAGGTTCTCCACTGCTCTCAAACATCGGTAGATTCCCGCAAATCAGCAAGCGCCGCGAACCCCGCGTCAGCGCGCGATGGTGCCGTTCAGGAAACTGACGACCTCCTGCCATGCCTGCCCCGCCGCTCCGTCATCCTTATAGGTGGAGCTCTTCACAAAGGCGTGCCCCATGTCGGGATAGACCGTGATCTGATGAGGGACGCCGATCTCATCCAAGGCGAGGTCAAAGGCCTCCACCTCGCGGAGGGGGATGGTGCGATCGGCCTCACCAAAGATGCCGAGCACCGGCCCATTCTCTGCCATCGATCCCAGTTCCGCGGCCTCTGTGAGAAGCCCACTGCCGTAGAGGGTCACAACGGCCGCGAGGTCGGTTCGGCGTGTGCCCAGGTACATCGATTGCCGACCGCCAAAGCAAAATCCCATGGTCGCAATGCGGTTCGGATCGACCTCCGGCTGCCGTCGTAGGAAGTCGACCGCGACATCAAGATCGGCGAAGATCTGCTCCTCCGGAGTCGACCGATTGAGCGAGATGGCGGCAGCCACACTTGTCGCCAACTCTCCCCGCATCGCGTCCGGGGCAAGAACGGCGAAACCCTCCTCGGCGAGTGCCTGGGCGAGAATGACGATATCCTGGTTGAGTCCCCACCATTCATGGATCATGACGACGGCTGGGTGCGGTCCATCGCCGGGAGGGAGAGCGAGGAAACCGACGAGCTCCGTTCCATCACCGGACAGGTAGGTGACGTTTGTCTCTGGAGGCGTCTTTACACTCTCTTCAATGGAGACACAGCCGGCAAGAATCACGGAGAGAGCGATTACGGCAATCACTCGACTGGAACGCTCGGCTATTCGGTTCATTGGTCGAAGATAGCGCCATCAGACATGATCAGCGACTCGGGACGATACTCGAAGTGGAGATTGTCGAAGAAGAGCCACTTGCCGCCCCAGATAAACCAGTTGTCCTCAAAGGCATCGATAAT
>JANQQY010000516.1 GCA_028284845.1 Spirochaetales bacterium | reverse complement strand
TTCAGGAAGCGATCCAATCGCCGTATGGGTTGTGCCGTAGAAGCGGTGCAACTCAAGGACACCGTCGAGATCCTCTTGGAACCGGTCCCAACCCAGATGGGTCGCACACGCTTTAAGCCCGGACGCCTCAAACGCCGGCCGAATGTCTGCCGGATCTATATCCTTGATCCCGGAGACTTGGACGTAGCGGTACCCGGCGGATGCAACTCGATCAAAGGTTCGCTTGAGGGCATCGATGTCGCCGCACAACTCCCGCAAGCTGTACATGTTGAGCCCAATACGTTGTGACATGGTTCCTCCAGAAGACCCGATGGTACAATGCCAGAACGATGTCACAAAGCAGGGCCAACGGACAGTGCTCATGAATGTGCAAGAGCGGCTTCTTGAGGAGCAAGTCGATCCCCATCTTTCGGACTCCGTGCTCACAGAGGCCGCACGTCGGGCGCTGGCAACCGCAGGCGCGTCAGGCGCACGCACTGCGCAGGTTCGCGGCTATCGGGTCTTGACGGGAGGATGCTGGAATAGGGTGATCGGTCTCGAGGCCGGCGAGCTCAATCTTGTGTGTAAGATCAGCCCACGCCGTGACGATCCACGAATCATTCGCGAGTTCCAGGTCCTCTCATGTTTCGCGGAGCACACCTCGTTGAAGGTGCCGACACCTCTCTACCTCGACACCGATGGCGAGCTACTCCCGGGCACCGGATTCGTCATGACACGCATTCCTGGTGCGGTCATGCACGAGTGCTTTGGAATGCTCAATTACGGACAACGGCGCGAGATCACGCGGACGATCGCACGCGATCTTGCCGAGCTGCACACAATTCGAGGGCGCGGCTTTGGAGGCGTTGAGCTGGAGCCGTCCGAACGAACGGAACGATGGCCCGAATTCTGGCTCCCTCGTTTTGATGCCGTTCTTGAGGAGGCGGCTGCGGCCGGCGCACCCGCTCACCTGATCGATGGCGCCCGGGAGGTCCGTCCGCATCTGGAGCCGCTGATCGATATTGGATCTGAGGCAGTGATGACCCACTACGATGTCTGGAGCGGCAACGTGATGATCGACGTTCGGTCTGAGGTGCCGCGGGTCAGCGGATACATCGACATCCCCGGCTTCTACGCCGACTACGCGCGGGAACTCTCGTTCGCAATGCTATTCGGTGTAGCAAACCGGAGGTTCTTCGAGATCTATTGCGAAAGACACGAGTTGGACCCCGGGTTCATGCTGCGCGCCCACATCTACAACCTGAAGATGAACATCAAACACGTCGTGATGTATCCACAGGAGTACGGGTACCAGGCTGGGGCGGCTGAGAATCTTCAGGCGATTCGTGCAGCGCTCGAGTAGGGCGTCACGGCCGAGCTAGAAGGCCATCCGAGCCCAGCCTGGCTCCGGGTTCGGCTCCAGGCCGAGTCGCTTCCGGGCCTCGCTGACGTAGTATCGGTAGAGATCGATTGGCGTCCCGTTGGGTATCCGATGGTCGAGCCCAAAGACAACACCCCCATCCAGAAGCTCGGGAACAATCTTCCGATCGAGCTCGGCATCGATCGCCTCACGGCTCGTTCGGACCGCAAATTTGTCGATGCCACCGACCAATCTCATGCGCCCGCCGTAGGTCGATCTGAGGGAGACGATGTCCATCCCGGCTGCCGGTTCGTTTGGAAGAATCGAGTTCACACCGCCTCCAAGGAGCGAATCGACGATGGGTGTGATGTCTCCGTCTGAGTCGAGCTGAAAGATCTCGGCCTGAGCGCCTCCTTCTCCGGACGAGACCAGTTCCCAGGCGGCCCGATAGTAGGGTGCAATAAACTCATCCATCAGGTTCGGACCCAGCAAGGGTCCGCTCTTGCCCGCAAAGTCCTCGTGAACACTGAGTTGGTCGATTCGCACACGATTGGTGAGGGCGGAGAGGATCCTCTGGTTGAGAAGCTCAAAGGTTTGGAGCATATCTCGAATGAGTTCAGGCTGGGTGTAGAAGGAGACGCATGCCTCCTCATCACCCATAAGCTGACGGATCTGATCGTAACCTCCAACGATGGCAGCGACCACAAGCGTGTCGCTCTCGTTTGCGTCGCGGCACTGCTTCTCCCAATCACTCTCGAATCGTCTGTCGCTGAACTCGTACCGGGGTTTGATCGCAAGCCAATCGGCCTCGTTTTGGACCGGATACTCAAGCGGCAGAGGAATCGTGGCCTTGCCCTTCGGGAGCTTCACCCGACGCCCCATCCCGTCCAGCACAATCTTGTACTCGGCGTCCTCAGAGAGGGTCTCTTCCGGAGAGGTGGGCCAGTAGCCGTGGTTGACTGGGACCGCGATACGCCTTACATAGTCGAATCCAAACGCCTCGAGGGAGACCTCCGCCTCGCGTGCGCCTTGTTCGCGCCACTCGTCATCAAGCCCCACCAGAGGTCCAAAGAGTTCGACGAACATCGATCGGTCGACACGGCGCCCGGACATGTAGTCGAGGTAGTGCGTTCGGTTCCACTCCATCTTAGCAGCTCACATCTTTGCCCTCAGGGCCAAAGACCGCGAGCCTCTGCTCCTCCGGGATCTTCTGCGCCGAAACCCCTACGTAGTGGTACTGGAGGGCCCAGCGTTGGTCCTGAGTTCGATTCGTTGGAGTGCCGTGCGGGATCTTGGCATCAAAGATCACCAGATCTCCCGCGTCCATCGGAAGCGCAATCGGACGCGCGCCTTCCATGTCGGTGTCACAGATCTGCCAGTCACGCCGTCTAAAGTGGACGATCGGTCCGCCACGGTGCCCACCACGAAGCATGAACATCGCACCGTTCTCCTCAGTGACCGTCCCAAGAGCGATCCAGACGCCGCAGACTCGCGTCTCAAGCGGCAGGTCGAAGTAGGCATGATCCTGGTGCCACGGTTTCTCACGCCCACCCGGCGGCTTAATCAGTGCCATACTCTGAAAGAGCTTTGGCGGCTCACCGGCAAGGAGCTCGACGGCGTCGCGAAGCGGACGATAGTTGGCCACCGCCTTGAGCTGCTCGTGCGTCCTCGTGAAGCCCATGAATTTCCGAACATGGGCAGCCCTGATCGCCGGATCGACCGACTCGAGACTCTGCTGGCGGAGATGCTCATCCATCTCAGCAACCGGTGTCCCGGATTCCTCGAGAATCGATTGGAACGACCCTTCAAAGGTCACATTGCTGCAGTTCGCGTCGACGCCGCGAGCCATCTGCATGAGCTCTTCGAGTGCCGCATCCCGCAACTCCGCGGGAATTGCGTTTCGCACTACGAGAAAACCGTCGGCCTCATACTGCTGGACTGCGCGTGGGAGCGCCTCCCATCCATCTATGGAATCAACGTCGCCAAAGCTCTGATAGAGATCGGGAGCGTGGTCAGGGACCGGGTGCTCGAAAGAAATCGTGTTTACCATATTTCCTCCATGGATAGTTTCTCACGAGACAAACTACTCGCCCATGGACGCCGCACTCCCGGCCATGTAAAAATCGAACATGATTACCGACCGGGTACGGGCAATCAACAGCGCGGGACGCTACCGCTGCAGCCCGGATTGGAGCTGGGACACCCGATCGATCCGCATGCCCGACCGGGACGTGTGGGCGGTCGTGGGTGGCACCGGGCAGATGACCGTCTTTGAGCCCGCCGAGTCGACCACGACGCTCTCCAGGGGCGATGTCTTTATCTTGGACGAGCGACATAGCGTACTGGCGGAGCACGATCCATCCGATCCCCTGGCGGTGGTCGCCGTACACTTCGACGGCGGTCCTCCCCTCGACCTCCACTACCGGGTGATCCCAACCGAATTCTTGATTGGACTTGTTGATCGATGTCTGCGGGCACGACTCGGCGGCGACGAGACAAGGGCCATGATGTGGCTGGAACTGGCACTTCAGGAGATCGCAGCTTCACAGGTCGCACGTGCCGGCCAGAACGAGAGGCTCGCGACCTTGATGGACCAGATTCGCGACAGGCCCGGGGACGATTGGCGTGTGTCGGTTATCTCTGATCGGCTGGGCACGACCCCGCAACACGCAGGCCGCCTCTTTCGACGCGCTTCGGGGATCTCCCCAAAGGAGTACGTCATTCAGGCACGAACGCATGCGGCGCAGGCCTACCTTGAAGGATCATCTCTTCCTATCAAGAGGATTGCAGCTGAGCTCGGCTATCACGACGAGTTCCACTTCTCCAGACAGTTTCGCGATCGCGTCGGGGTGAGTCCGAGTGAATGGCGCGACCGATCGGTCAGGCGGTGAGCCACGACCGAACGCCGGTTTCGTTACCATGCGAGTCGACCAAGCCGAATGACCCCTTGTAGTCCCAGTTGGCCCATGCGATGTCCAGGTCTCGAAAGGTCGTGGTGATGTCCTTGTACCAGACCTCGCGGATGTCTTCCGGAGTGCGCTCGTAGCAACCGAACTCACCGCAGTAGAGCGGGCGACCGTGACGAGCGGCGATCTCGTGAGGAATGAGCATGTCGGCCTTCATTACCTCGCGGTCAAAGCGTCGGTTTTCCCACTCGGCCCCTTCCGCCTTCAGGAGGTCGAGCGCTCGATGTTGAGAATCCGGGATGGGGACGCCGGGATACCGAATAGGCCCGGAGTAGGACCCCCCCGACCACCAACGCGCAGTGTAGTGCGTGATGAACATGGGATTGTAGTAGTGAAAGGTCAGCACGAGATGATCGTCGTCCGGGACGGCGAGATCGGGATAGGTCTGGAACTGGTTGAAATTGTTGGAACCGAGCACGATCGTACGACCCGGCTCGAGCTTCCGGAGCGCCGCATGTGGTGGTGCCCACGTCTCATTCCACACCTCTGCGGTTGGAGCCACAGCCTCGTTCAGGAGTTCATATGCCACCGCCTCGGGTGGGTACTCGGCGAGCACTCCACTTAGATCGGTCCAGAGGTCGACAAAGTGCTTGCGCGCCTGGGGATCCGTGAAGAGCGCAGGCACCTCTTCGTCGTTGAAGTAGTGGTCCCGGAGGATATGAAGATCGACGATGACGCGAAGGTTGCTCTTGATGGCCCAGGTAATACACGACCGAAGCAGATCGACCGCTTCAAGATCGAGCCTCCCATCCTTCTGCCAGATCTGCTCCTCATCGACCGGCAGCCGAATATGATCAAACTCCCATCGTGCGATGCGTTCGATGTCGGTCTGATCAAAAAAGGCTGCGCGCTCCTCGCCACGCCTGGAACTCTGACTCAACCAATGGGAAACGTTGGTCCCACGCTGGACCGTAAAACTCATGCGCGCCCCCGGTGGATGATACCATACCGCTTTCTGTTGCCGCCATGTAGAAGCAGCGGTAGCTTCGAGCCAGGAGGTCGGCATGAAGAAAATTGCCATTATCGCGATCCTCACGCTTGTGTCTGTGCTCGTCTTCGCACAAGGGGAGGAAGAAGAGTCCCCCGGAGATGCAATGTCCGGGCTGGAGTCTCTCCCGGAAGGAATGGTGACGGAGTTCGACAAGACGGTTGAGGTTGCCGGTATGACAGTCTCATGGACCGTGATGGGCGACATGATTCGATTCCAGATGGCCGCGCCGACGCGTGGCTGGGTATCCATAGGGTTTGATCCAAGCCGACAGATGGCCGATGCGGACATGATCATCGGGTACATCGAGGACGGCGAGGTGTTTATACGAGACGACTACGGAACCGGAGCCGTCAGGCACGGTGCGGACGTTGACAACGGCGGCGAAAGCAACATCGTTGACGCCGCGGGATTTGAGAACAGCGGTGTCACGACGATTCAGTTCTCAATCCCGCTCGACTCGGGAGACGCTCTGGACAAGGTGCTCGTGCCCGGAGGCACCCACCGGATGATCGTAGCCTATGGACCGGATCGCGCAGACGACTTTGGTACCTACCATTCAAGCCGTGGCGGGACAGATATCGAGATCTGATCTCGAATCAAACTGAATCGAGGGCGGCCCGATCACTCGGTCGGGACTGCCCCATTCACTACGACCGCTGTTCCCACGACCCTCCAAAGCGATCAAACGCTTCATGAGCGGCACTTATAAACTCATCACTGACAGGATCATCCGCGATTGAGATGTTTGATTGCAGGTGATCAGGATTCTTTGTCCCAACGATCGCGACCGAGACTTCCGGATGCCCCAGGGTGAATCCGAGGCTCGCCGCGATCCGATCATTCGGCTCACCGGGCAATCGGTCTGAGCCAGCCACCTTCTTCTGCCGTTGGAAGTACTCGCTTCCGTAGCCATTGCCGTACGGATCCGGGTCGCTCTCGGCCCGCCAGACGCCGTTCAGGATCGGTCGCTTCGCAATAAGCCCAAGCGAGCGTGATCGAACCTCTTGCAACAATCCTCGCCTGGCTCCCTGGTCCACGAGGTTAAAGCTCGTCTGGATAACGTCAAACTCCCCCGAGCGAGCAGCCCAGATGGCAGCCTCGTTGTCCCCCGAGTAACCAAGGAAGCGGATCTTGCCCTGAGCCTTGGCATCCTTGAGTGCACGGATTGCCTCACCGCGCTCGAGCGTGGGAATGTCACAGGTGTGCAGCTGCATCAGATCAATGACCTCCGTCTGCATGCGTTGAAGCGACCTGTCGATGCTGGCAAGCACAGATTCGTAGTCCCAACCGTCGTCGGAACATCCATCGGTCATGTGCCCCGTCTTACTCGCGAGCACAAATTCTCCCCGGCGACCCGCGACGGCCTGACCAATAAGCGCCTCCGCGACGCCGTAGCATCCGGCCGTGTCGATGAAGTTGATCCCAAGGTCAAGTGCCCTGCCAAGGACACGTCGAGTTGTTTCCACGTCATCCGCGGATAGCTGAAAACCAATCTCGGCCATCCCAACGCCTAGTCGGCTGATTGAGAGCCCCGTCGATCCGAGCTCGGTGTACGTCATGATTCCTCCACACTCAGTATACGCTCCGCACCTATTCGTTTTTCAATACCTCACCGTGTCGGTGTACAATAGGCGCGTGCGTCTGAAGAGCTTCGCCCGAATCAATGCGCCTGCGTTTGCCTTTCTGGCCGGGACATCCGTCGCGGTCGCATTGGTGTTGTCGTCGTCCGGAGCTCTGAGGGTTGCTGCCGCGTTTGTTGCCTGGTGGTGCACGGCTGGAGCTGTGATGCTCTTCGTGGATTACCGGCGCAAGAGAGAGGTATTCGCTCGACTCGTCAGGAGTGCTTCTCACGCTCGCGGGGAATGGAGGGCGCCTGCCGCATTGAAGGAATCGCTTTGCGGTTGGTGCATCATCTGGGCTGTTCGTGAGAACACGAGGAGGAAGTATGAGGAGACAGTTTGAGTTCAGCGGTCAAGGAGGTGAGTACTTCAGTCTGATCTTGGTCCAGGGACTACTGACCGTGATCACTGCCGGGATCTACGGACCGTGGGCGTTCGTGAAGATCCGGAAGTTCTTACTTGGTAATCTGACCCTTGATGGTAAACCGTTCACCTTTGAAGGAGAGGGCGGCGAACTGCTGAGCCTCTTCCTGGGGCAATATCTGCTGACGATCATAACGGCAGGCATCTACGGCCCGTGGGCGATCGTGCGATTGGCGAAGTATATGCTGAGCCACACGACCTATGACGGGAAGCCGTTCGAGTTCACAGGGGACGGTGGGTCGATGTTCAGTCTGCTTCTTGGGCAGGGTATCCTGACGATCATCACTGCGTACATCTACGCGCCGTGGGCGATGGTCAAGATCTACCGCTACGCCCTTGAGAATGCAGAGTATGACGGACAGCGATTCTCATTCCCGGCCGAGGGGGGCAGCTTCTTTAGCCTTCTCATTGGACAGGGATTGCTCACCATTATCACCCTTGGCATCTATGCTCCGTGGGCGATCGTGAAGATCTACGGCTACCTCGCCGGTAACGTTGTCTACGGCACTGAGCTTGGCGGTCACTTCGAGGCGGAGGGCGGCCGACTGCTGAGTCTCTTCCTCAAAGGATATGTGCTCTCCGCGATCACCCTTGGGATCTACGGAGCGTGGTTCCAGATGGAACTCTACCGGTTTTACGCAGAGAGTGCATCGTTCGTTGCGCTCGGGCCGGAAGAGTAGGTTCGAACCTGTGGGGGCCTAGTGCCCCCGCAGCGCCTCGCGGTACGCGTTGGCGGCATCGGCGAGATCGCCTGGCTGACCAATGAGGAAACCCTGTGCAAAGTCACACCCGGCCGACGCGATGAAGTCGAGCTGTCCCTGCGTTTCTACTCCCTCAATGATCGCTCGAAGTCGCATACCGTGCGCAAGCTGCGTGAATCCACTCACAAGTGACTGCGCCGATTCCGAGCGCTCCACGTTCTGAAGATAGCCTCTGTCGAGCTTCACCGAATCAACACCAAACTCGCGCAGATAGCGAATCGATGAGTGCCCCTCACCAAAGTCGTCGAGAAAGAGCTTGAAGCCGGCCGACTGCAGCTCGCGCAGCGTTGCACGTGCACGGTCGAAGTTGCGTATGGCAGCGGTCTCCGTCACTTCGATCGCGATGCGGGAGGGATCGACGCCGTTGCGGAGGGTCGTTTCCGTCACTCGTCCCACGAAGTCGTCCTGAATCAGATTGTGAGCGCCGGCGTTCACGGAGACGTAGAAGTCGTCCTGAAGGATGCCCGAATGCGTGTTGATCTCAACGCACGCCTGGTCCAAGACCCAGAGATCAAGCCGACTGATCATCGACGAGTTTTCAAGATAGGGCATGAACTCTCCGGGGAGCACGACACGCCCGTCTCGGTTCCAGCGGACGAGTGCCTCCGCGCCTGCAATCCGGTGCTCCTTGAGAGAGAGAATCGGCTGGAATGCAACGGCTAGCTCTCCGTGATCGATTGCGGCAGCCACGGAGCCCTGCATTGCGAGCCGACGGTGGGCGTTCTCGTTCATCCCCGGATTGTGGAAGCTGAACGTGTTCTTGCCCTGGCGCTTGGATGCGTACATCGCCGCATCCGCGTCTCTCAGGAGGTCAGCCGCATCTCGTCCGGCCTCCGGATAGATGGCAATCCCAATACTCACCGAGGGACGGAACATCTGGGTACCTATCATATAGGGGTCACGAACAACGGCGAGAATGCGCCTCGCCACGACTGATGCGTAGTCGGCATCGTCGATCTGCGGAAGGACGATGACAAACTCATCGCCACCAAATCTGATCACGATGTCTTCGTCGCGGAGCTCTTCCTCGAGCTGTCTCGCTATCCACCTGAGCAGATCATCGCCCGTATCGTGACCATGGCTATCGTTCACGTCCTTGAAGTTGTCGATGTCGAGGAAGAGAACAGCTGCCAGGGAGTTGTGCCGCTGTGACTGGCGAATCGTTCGTTCCAGGATGTCGTTGAGGTAGGCGCGATTCGGAAGTCCGGTGAGGGGATCGTGCGTGGCCAGGTGTTGGAGTCGATCCTCGGCTTGTTTCCGCTCGCTTATGTCGTGACAGACCGCAACGTAGGAGTCGATGTTCCCCTCTGCGTCTGTGACGGTTCGAATGGAGAGGAACTGCGGAAAGATCTCACCGTCCTTGCGCTTGTTCCAAATCTCCCCGACCCAGGCACCGTTCGTCGTGAGGCTATTCCACATACTCTTGTAGAACCCGGCATCGTGACGACCGGACGAGAAGACCCGAGGATTCCGTCCCGCGAGTTCTGCGGCCGAGTAGCCAAGCATCTCTTCAATCGCAGGATTGACGCGAATGATCGTTGCCGATGAATCGGTAACGATGATCCCCTCCGTGGTGTGCCTGAAGACCGACTCCGCGATCATCGCTTCGTGCTCCGCCGCTCGGCGTCCGGCGGTCTCGTAATCGAGACGAACCAACGCACGAAGCTGCTGCAGGACGAGTCCACGAAGATCGTTCGCTCGGTCTGCAGCGTGATCGTGAGAGAACTCGGCAAGGCGACGCTGGAGTCGAGTACTCACCGCCTTGATGGGGCTCGCAATCATGCGACCAGCCACACGACTGGAGAAGTAGACCAGGACGAACACGATCACAAGAGAGATCGCAATGATGTAGGCGTACTGTAACGTCAGGTTTCGCAGGCTGGAACTGTTGAAGACGATTCCAACGTCGGCATCAAAACCGGAGAGTGGCGCGAACGCGAGGAGGAGGGCCTGGTCGACTTGTTCGACGTGCCCATCGACGTGACTGGTGTGCTGCTGCCACAGATCACTCGCCGTCGCCACAGCTTCGACCTCCTCCCATCCGGAGGAGGCGCTCAAGATCTCGCCTGAATGGTAACGGATCAGCGCCGCATCAATGGTCGCCTGTTCGTAGCCATTGAGAAGACTTCGCAGTGTTTGCGCGGGGACGCGTTCAAGGAATCCACCGGCGTAGTCGGTCGCGACGATGTGCCAGTCCCAAGGCTGGAAGTAGCTAACATACCCGTACTTGTCATTCGGCATTGGTTCGCTGGGGTTCTGCCAGAGGTAGCGAACATAGCCGGTCCGCTGCGCGATGATCTGCTGGACAACCGCTGCATCCGACTGATTCTCTGCCATCACCTCCTCAAACGGGTGATACGGAAGTTCGCCGAATGAGTTCACCACGAACATGTATCCGGCGTCGCCGACTCGCTGAGCCGAAAGGAAAGCAATCGCCTGCTGCACAGCCTCGGGATCATTCGGTGTCACATCTCGGATCGCACTGATGACTGCTTCGGCGGCATCGCCTCGCGCTCGAAGGGCGCCTTGATTCTCAAGCAGAATCGCATCAGCGATGCTCACCGCAAGGGTGTTCGCAGAATCGGCGGCCTCCCCCAGGGCATAGGCCCGGATCGACGATCCTGTGAGGACGCCATACACAGTTCCGGCCGAGCCAACTACGACAGCGATGAGGAGCGCATAGGCAAGGGTAAGCTGAGTATGGAGCGGCGCACGCCTGAACCGGCGTGCTCTAGAGGCCACGGTTACCAAATCCCCTGAGAGAACATCTCACGAGCAGTGTACACGGTCCGTGGCGCAATATCTAACAGTTTTGGGGGCCGACCCGGAGGCGAACTCCGCGGTCGGCGCGCCTACACCTCTTTCGCGATCAGAAGACTCTTCGGATCGAGCATGAGGTGGAGGTCCTCAGAGACAAAGGTGTCGTGATCCTTCACCAGACTCAGCTTGATGTGATCGTCCTCCGGATGGAGCGTGATCAGAACCCCGATCGACGCAAGAAAGGGAGCAAGGAGCACCGGCACGCCGTTCTTGTCCGTCCGTGGATCGTCACGATGTATGCTCGCGCTGAACCAAACTTCGAGTCCAAGCTCCTTAGCAAAGCCGCAGAGCGCCTCGAGCGTCTCAGGCTTACCTCGCTCGAAGTCGTACCCGTCTACGACCACGACGTCGGCTGCAAAGTCGCCATCGGTCATGATGGAGCGGAGACTACGCAGTAGTTGCTCGGCAGAGACGCCATCCTGGTTGAAGTTCATAATGACGCGATGCTTGATGACGTCGTCGTGGACGGCCATCGCGTTCTCAAGGTCGCGCTTCTTCGCGATCTCGGAGAAGATGTCCTCGTACCAGCTCACGATGTGATCGGTTCTGCTGGAGAAGCTAACGTGGATGATGTGCTTCCCCTGTAGCAATTGGTCGGTTGCAATGTGTACGAGACAGGCGGTCTTGCCTGTCCCCTTGCGCGACGCGATGACGCCGGTGTTCCCCTTGCCAATTCCCCCATGGATGCTCTTCTCGAGAATCCGAAGGGGGCTCCTCTCTATGAGTTCTTCCTTAACCATCTCCTACTCCTCAGGCGCGAACGGCCTCTCCCTTTCGTTCTTCCTGGTACGCCTTGATGAGCTCTTCACTGATGCTCTTGGGAACGCGTCCGTACTTCAGGAACTCCATCGTGAACTCAGCCTTGCCCTGGGTCAAACTCCGAAGGACCGTCGAGTAGCCGAACATTTCTGAGAGCGGAACCTCGGCTTCCACGACACTGTAGGCCCCGTCCTCAGTCGAGGCAAGAATGATTCCGCGACGCTGATTGATGCTCGCGAAGACATTGCCCTGGAACTCTGTGGGACCCTCAACGCTGACCTTCATGATCGGCTCGAGGATCTCAGGTTTCGCGCGCTTGTAACTGTCACGGAACGCGCCAATGCCCGCGGCCTGGAAAGCCATATCCGACGAGTCGACGGCGTGTGTGCTGCCGTCGTTGATCACCGCACGAACACCGACGATCGGGAAGCCTACCGTCGGTCCCTTTTTCATCGCTTCCTTGAAGCCCTTGTCCACGCTCGGGATGTACTCGTTCGGAATGACACCACCCTTGATCGAGTCGACGAACTCGTAGTCACCCTCGCTGTACGGCTCAATGTAGCCGGCGACCCGACCGAACTGTCCGGAACCACCGGTCTGCTTCTTGTGGGTGTAATTGAACTCAGCCATCTGTGTGATCGTCTCACGGTAGGCAACCTGAGGCGCGCCAGTCTCAACCTCGGCCTTGTACTCGCGGCGCATTCGTTCAACGTAGACATCCAGGTGAAGCTCACCCATGCCCTGGATGATCGTCTCCTGGCTCTCCGGATCGACAAAGGTCCGAAAGGTCGGGTCTTCCTTGGTGAAGCGGTTGAGCGCCTTGCCCATGTTGTCGGCCGACTTCTTGTCCTTCGGCTTGATGGCAAGACTGATGACCGGATTGGGCACATGCATGCTCGTCATCGAGTAGTTGAGGCTCGGGTCGACAAAGGTGTCACCGGAGGCGCAGTCGATGCCGAAGAGCGCGACGATGTCGCCGGCCGGTGCCTCCGAGATGTCTTCCATGTCATCCGAGTGCATGCGAATCAGGCGGCCGACTTTGAACTTCCGCTTGCTTCGCGTGTTGAAGAGCTCATCGCCCTTCTTCACCGTGCCCTGGTAGATGCGGATATAGGTAAGCTGGCCGTAGTTCGTGTCTTCAAGCTTGAAGGCGAGCGCAACGGTCTTCGCGTCGTTCGCGGCGGCAAGGTCAACCGGCGCCTCGTCGTTGTCGAGGTCGAGCGCGGTATTGGTGATCTCCGGAGGAGAAGGGAGGTAGGCGCGCGCGAGTTCACGCCCGTCTTTGTCGGCAGCGCCTACAAGAACAAGGGCGTGCAGACGCTTCTGGACGGCGTGCGCGCCTACCTCCCTTCTCCTCCGGAGATCACCAATACCGCGCTCCACCTCGACAACGGCGAGGCCCCGGTTGGCCTTCCCG
>JANQQY010000515.1 GCA_028284845.1 Spirochaetales bacterium | reverse complement strand
GTTCAGGGACTCATACGGCTCAACGCCTCATCAGACGATGTGGTTGCCGCGTTCGAACGCTCGCTTTCGGACCCACATCCCTACGTTGCGGCGTTTGCTCACGAGTTGCTCTACCGAGTCGGCGGAACGGCGGCGCACGACGCCTTGCTTCGGTACCTCAGACCGCTTCGTTGGTTTCCGACCTCGGCACGAAACGTGAAGGCAACCGCCTACTAGCGCCTTTGTAGCTTTCCGTCAAAGACGATTTGCTCGTTGGCGCCCGCAGAGAGGCGCACCTCGCTCCCGGCGTAGCGGACGCTCGTCTCGTCATCGAGATTCTCAGTTCCGGAGGTCAGCGACAGACTCGCCAGGCGGCCGTTTGCCCATTCGACATTTGCCTTCCATCCGCCCCGTAGCCGTACACCCGTCAGACGACCCTCGGGCCACATCGCAGGAAGCGCGGGGAGCACATCAATCCGGTGACCGCTCCCGTCAATGATTGCACGTGCCATGAGATTCGGGAGTCCTCCGCAGATGTCGGTATTAAAGATCGATCCGCGATCGTGTGTGCTCGTCAGCGCGTTCGACCAGTATCCGTCTGCCAGCCAGAGCAGAATCTGTTCCGTACTCTCTGCATCGCGAAGCGAGATTGCCGCATGGCCGAGCTGCACCAGTCCAAACGCCATCGTTCCCGCCTGCTCACTCCGCCGGTGTTCCATCCTTCGTTCGAGTGCGACCGCAAATGCCGTTTCCAGCGAAGGCTCGAGGTCGAGAACGACGGGCCGTTCGTAGAAGAGTCTGTAGAGGTGAGACGCATGTCGATGCTGATAGGAATCGTCCAGACCGGAATCCGACCATTCGGACACAGCACCATCGTTGTTGATGTGATACGCCGGGAGACGCGACCGAAGTCGCTCCCATTGCGGTAAATCTTCGTGAGCTGTTTCGAGAAGCCTGTGCGCATTGATGGCATTGGTCAGCAGTTCGCGGATGAGGTCAATGTCCATGACGGCATTCCGCGTTACCTGTACGTCTCCGGACACGTTGGCCGGGGAGTTCTCCGGACTGTATGATGGAGCAATCACAAGCGGGTCCTCCAGCGGTCCAAGCAGACTGGTGTAGAACGCAGCTGCTTCAACCATAAATGGAAGAGCTCGCTCCCGCAGAAACCTCTTGTCCCTTGTGTATCTGAAGTAGTCGTAGTAGAAGTGGGCCGCCCATGCCGCTCCGCCAATCCAGAAGATATGAGCATAGGTCTCGTTGTAGTGGTTCATGAGTCCATGTGAACTCATCCTGCTTGGAACATAGATGCCCCGTGCCCCGTAGAGCCGCGACGCGTTCTTTCGGAAGTCCGGGAGCAGGGACTCCAGGTACGAGAAGTAGGGGAGGAGCAGCTCGTGCATCCCGAGTGGGAGCATCCCCTCAATCGCCGTCTGGAGGTTGCCGTTTGCCGTGAAATCGCCGGACCACTGCGGTGCCCACGATCCTCCCCAGATGCCGGAGAGCGTTGGCGGCAGCTCTCCCGTGGCCTGGAGCACCCGCATTCTCCCGGCCGCAAAGATCTTCTCAAAGAGCACGTTCCGCGCTTTGGGATTGCGAAACTCCTCTCTGAGATCCTCAATCGTGCCTGGAGCGTCCGGCTCTCCGCTCAGGTCGAGCCTGCACCGCCCCGCGATCTCGCGCTGGAGCCGCGCGGTGATCTCCTCCCTGCCGTTGCCTCGCATACCGCTCTGAACACCGCGGGGCCCTTCCGATCGCGCCTCAAGAGCTACCGATATGTCCACGATCAGCTCCCTTCCTCCGCGGATCGTGAGCGTGTCGCTACCGGATGCTGCGATCTTGGACGATCCCGACTGGACCTTGCACGCAACCCGATACCCGGAAAGGGAGCCCGGCCAATCCTCCACAAACTCGGCGTGGAGCGACAGACACTCCGGCGTAGCCGTGGTCGTGAGCCCGGAGACATACCGATTGACGACCTCCTGCTCTCCCGATGATAGCTCCGGTACTCCGAGTCGAAGCGAGAGTCCATCCAGTCCAGCCGCCCGTGAGATACAAAGCCTGCAGGAGTGGTCATCAGTGAAGGCCGAAAGTCCGATGCGCAGAGCGGAGCCCGCATCGCGGTACTCGATGCTCGCGTCCCCTGTCCCTAGATCCGTCTCACGCACGTAGTCAGACGCCGTTAATCCAAATCCATGTTGCAGAAAGAGATAAGCCGCAGGAACAAATGGGTCTGTCCAGATGAGCCCGTCGATTCCGACCGCGCGTCCGGCGTCCATCCCATCGATCGCGACCTCCGGAAACCGACCCGCGATCGCATGGCCCCGTACTGCATCAAGACGTGACGCGAGGTCGGGCGGCTCCAACGGAGGGTGCGTCGGGAGAAAGAGCCCCGCCCTATTGATAACCAGCTGTTCCTCGCCAGGTGACCCAAAGAGCATTGCGCCCACCGTGCCGTTGCCAACGACGAGCGCGTCCTCCCAGGTGTGAGCAACCGTGTGTGAGGTGCCGCGGGTTCGTGAGCTCATCCGGCTATAGTACGTCATTGTGGCCAGACCATTGCGTAAGTGCCGCACGTCGGCAGATGCCGGGGTGGTCGCGCTCGTGCGTGAGTTTGGTTGACCGCGCACACGGTGGGACGGATCATGAGACATGCCTGTCTCAATGAACCAGGTCGACGTTGTTGATCGGATCGATCGAGTGAAGCGAGCGCTCCTCTCCATGCAGCGACACGACTGGGAGCAGGGTGTGGCCGCGCAGGCCATGCTCGAACTCGGTCATATCCCGGACACGATAGCACTTGCTCGATCCGCCGTGATGCGACAGACGAACGGGAGATTCGCGACGATTGGCAAGTGGAACCCGATCACCGACTCGGCGAGTGTAGGAGAGGCGGTCGCGTTCGCCGCGAACGAAACCGGCGATCAGAGACTGCTCGATGGGGTCAGAGCCATGCTCGAGGTGATTCACACGACATCGCACAGGAACTCTGATGGAATCATCTATCACACCTACGAACCGGGGACGTGCATCATGTCGGACGCGTTTTTTATGCTCCCTCCCTTTCTCGCCGCGATGGGCGAGCACGATCTCGCGCTCGAGCAGATTGAGGGGTATCGTCGCGTCCTTTGGAACCCGCCCGCCCGCCTCTACTCGCACAGCTGGGATGGCCAGAAGGGGCGCTTCGCTCGAGAGGCGTTCTGGGGTGTCGGAAACGGGTGGGCGGCAGCCGGACTCGCCCGCGTTGTATTACATCTTCCGGAGGAGCGACGGGCCGACCGCGAGCGGCTCATGGGGTACGCGAGGGAGGTCGTCGAAGGGTGCCTCGCGCACGCTCGGCCGGACGGGATGTTCCACAACATTGTCAACGACCCAGAGAGCTTCCCTGAGGTTAACCTGTCGCAGATGGTAGCCTACTCGATCTATCGTGGAGTCGCCGGTGGTTGGATTGGCGAGTCGTTCCTCCGTCAAGCCCAGGTCCTGCGAGAGGCCGCCCACGCCCAGGTAGATGATCAGGGTTTTGTGCAGAACGTGTGTGGTGTCCCCGACTTCAATCGTCCCTACGTCGCTCCCGAGGGGCAGGCGTTCTTCCTTCTCATGGAGGCAGCCGTTCGCGACCTCAAAGTCTCATAGCCGGATCGACCTCTTCCCGGGCGACAAGCCCGACACCGGTCTGCTTCCAGTTGTTCAGTACTCGAGATCTGGGTTCCTTCGGGTGACGTCACGACTGTAAGCCTCCAGGTAACGCTCGATCAGAGCCTCATTCGCCGTGACACCGTTCATCTGTGCGAACTGAGCAAATCGTCGAAGCTCGCGCTCTAGATCGAATCGGAACCCTACTCCACATGCCGTGACGAGGTATCGACGATCGCCCAGGCTCTCGACCTCGAAACGGCCGAACCGTAGCTGATAGGGATTGCCATAGCCGGAGAACGTCGTCCTGCCCCGTGACAACTGCTCCCGAATCGTCTTTCGCACGGCCTGTTGGCCGCCTGCTCCTGAGAGCACAATTCGTATTGGGTAATCGTAGATCCCGTCGGTGCGTCCCTCATGGCCAACGTCGCACGACTCCACGACGAAGTCACCAATCCGGCCGCCGGGTTCAGGGATTCTCATTGTGAATCGATACTTGTTGGCGAACGGCATCTGGTTTGATTATACGGCGGCACTCTGGCGTTTCGTACCCCAAGAGACCGTACCGGACGGATATCTGCCGACGGTCGGTATGTCGCTTTCCGTCGGCAGGTGCTCAGCGATCCTCTTTATTCTCTGGTACAAACAGCCGTTTTAACTCTTCTATCAGATGGCCGCCTCCGTTCAAGGAGATTTGGCTGATCTTCTCGCTGATACGCTCTATGTACTCCAGCTCTTTCAGGTGGTACAGAATCTTGTTTTCTTCAAGCAGCTTGGCGGTGTTCAGCAAGCTTCTTGTTGAGGCGGTTTCTTCGCGTCGCATGATGACGTTTGCCTGCGACTTCTTCTCCGCAATCAGCACCTGGTTGAGTATCTCCTTGATTTCGCCCGGAAGAACGACATCCTTGATACCGGCGTGGATCAGCTCAACACCAAACTCCGCAGCCTGATCCTTGAGTTTGTCCTTCACGAAGGATCCTATCTCTTCTCGTTTGGCAAGCACCTCGTCGAGCGAGAACGAGCCCACGTACTCGCGCAATGCGAGTTGTAGTAGGACGTAGAGTTGGGCTGTGTAGTCGTTGATGCTGGCCACACTCCTCAGTACGTCGACAATGCGGAGCTGACAGAAGAAGCTGAGTCGTACCGGAATCCTGTCTTTCGTCATGATGTCTTGGCCGGCAATCTCGATCTGCTGCTGCCTCAGGTCGACCTTGGTAACGTCGATCGATTTGCTGCCCTTCCAGAAGAAGTAGTTGCCGGGGCTCAGGATCTCGTTCTGTTCTTTGTCGATATAGAGTATGCCGCTCTCATGAGGTTCCACCGAGTAGGCAGCGACATACTCACTGAGTTCACGTCGTCTCAGAATCATCCGATCAATCGACTCATCTATGAATGGAACATTCAGGTCGACAATCGTGAACGAGTTTTTTCTGGCAGACTTCCAGAACGCGTGTTTGCCGGGACCAAGAACATCCACGAAGTTCCCGTCTACGAACCACAGTGCAATCTGGCCATCGTCCGCAGATACCAGGTCGAGTTCGGCGGCGATTGTCTCGTTGGTCGTGACGAGCTCGATCGAACTAGAGAGTGGCTCAAATTCCTCATTGATCGAGTAGGTCTCGAGGACGGCGAACCATGGTTTCCAGTGCGTGCCGGGTTTGAGGCATCGTTGGTATTCGCCATTTCGAAGGACCAGGCACCGCTTGTCCGCTCGAACTACCATTGTCCCCTCCTTCAAGTGCATCCAAAGATGAAGGAAGACACAGCTGGTGTCAGCCAGCACTGCGCGGGACCCTGATTCAGCCTGAGTCGAGAACGGGGGGAGGCGCGTACCATCGCACGCGCCCTGCTCCGCAATCTTCGCAGGCGGTATCCTCAGCGTCTCAAGGCCCAGTTCAGGCCTGCGTTGCCCATAGGCGGCAACGCGGACACCCTGCCATGTCTTCCCGTTTTGGCCCGTTTTAGGGAAGAGGCCAGCTTCCACCACAGATTAAAAGTCTGTTGCTCTACCACCTGAGCTACCCGCTTGCGCAGGAAGGGACTCGAACCCTCGACATACAGGGGACCGCAGCTCGACGCGGAAACGACATACCCTGCGCCAGAGGCGTGGGCACCGCAGGGCGTCCGACGCCCGTAGCATAGTTACCGGTGTTGCGAAGCGGCCGCTTGGATTATAGGGTCTGTCTGAGTACATCAGCAACCACAGACGGTACGCACGTCAATCAACACGCGGTCACCAGGGGAATTCGGCTTGCCCGACATAACGTCCTTTTAAGCGACGTATCATTCGCCTGATTACGCATTGGAGTACACTGGGGAAATGAGCCCTACGATTGATCCAGCTCCGTTTAGACTCTTCGCCTTGTACAACCAGCGGGTGAACGAAACGCTGTACGGCGTGCTTGATGCGCTTCACGGGAACGAGGAGATCTTGTAAGGAGACCGGGGACGACTTGGATCGGCTCGATTCTGGACGTTCTTGCGCATCTCGTGTTCTCTGATATCGCCTGGATGCGGCGCCTATGGAGTGAGCGACTACACGACCCGGAGCTGACTCTGCCCGCAGCGGCGAAGTTCGACAATCCTTTTCAGTCGCTGGGTTCTTGGTGGGTGTCAAGGGCACGCACTGACGAGTATATGGTCTCACTTCTGGATGCTATGAGCGCGGATGGGCTCAGCGAGCAGATCAGGTATGAGAATCTCAAGGGTGAGAGGTTCTCTCAGAAACGGTGGGAGTGCCTGCTACACATGTTCAATCACGAGACCCACCATCGTGGCCAGGTAATCCAGGTGATAGATGAGCACGGCATCAAAAACGATTTTCCGAACCTCATCTTCTACGTACCAAATCGAGATACGTGAAGCCTTCGCGTCAATGTCCGAGCGGCATGAGCCAGATTTCCTGTAACGCAGTCGTATGAAGGACAAGCCGAAGAAGAACTCAGCTGAACTTCGGGGCGTGGTCTAAAGTTGGAGTTACAACGAGAAGGCTGTCGTACCAAGGGTCAATTCGGAAGATCGTGGAGGCGCCCAGTCTTCTCGTATTGGGTTAGCACGGGTACGTACTTCCGAAGCGCATCGTCGAACCGAGCCTTTTGATGTCGCCCTATCCAGTTGAGTCTCCAGAGGAGCCGCCCAACCTGAAACGGTTCTATTCTATTCGTCGGCCAAGTCAAGGTTGCCTCGTATCCGGAGTGGAACGCGTCGAACAGTCGTGCGTAGGTGTCGTCGTCGGTATCCTCAAGCAAGTCAAGCATCGCCATTGCTATGTCGTGCGCCCGGTACCCCAGGACAGTGTCTTCGAAATCAAAGGGATTGAGGCCTCCCTGATGAAGCTTGATGTTGCCGTGCCACAGATCACAATGAATGACGCGGAGATCCGACGAATCAACCGCGGCGTAGGCGCCTTCTACGTGCTCATGCATTCTGGCTATTAGCTGGCGACCTGCCTTGGATACCGATGCCATGCGATCTTCGCCGACCAGCACGTTGGGTTCACCACGAGACAGCCAGTGCTCGAAGCGTCTGGTTGTGAATCTCTGTGGCCGCTCCCAATTCCGCCCGTGGCGGTGAAGCTCGGCGAACAGCCGACCCATCTTTTCTAAGTTCTCAGTAGTCAGGTAATTACCTAAGAGTTTCCCTGGTACCCATGTCATCAGGGTTACGTTCCAAGGATCTGGAACTGTGGCAATCGCAGCTTCGTAGACCTGCTGACCCGAGCGAGTTCGGACTACTCTCGGTACTGTGAGGTTCGTCTCTTGATCCAACGCGTCAAGCCACATTGCTTCCGACTGCAGATCCCGTAGTGTTCGCCATTTTGGCACGGCGAGGCGCATCATGAACCGTTCGCCTGATCGAGTCGTGACTCGGTAGAGCAAATTGGTTTCAAAGGCGTGAAAAGTAAGGTTGGGATCGTCGAGACCGTAGGCGTCGAGAGCCGCCATCGCGAGTTTCCGAAGTCGATGAAGTCTCCCGATTCGAGAAAGTGATTGAAACGCAGTCACCCCAAGATCGTCTCACACCTGCAATGAGGGAGCAATCGGAAGGGAACGGTATCGCATAGACGGTTGCGACATAACACCCTCTTGATCCGATTCATGAGCTGCGATTGACGTGCTCGTAAAGGCGTGACGGATTCAGTTGAATGGAGCGACCTCCATTGCTCTGAAGAGATCAATGACAGGTCAGTGAGTCGATACTATGTCGCTGCAACCCGACGAATGCAGTCTTTGTCATCCGATGTGGAATGTGTCTCCTCCGTGCGAGGGAAGGAACACCTGACCAAGTGCCTCGCGTTCTGCCGGAGTAGCTCCTTCGATCGCCGCTCGCAGTCCATCCAAATCTGCGATCGGGACGTGTGAGATCACAATGTGCTCCGCAGCAATGTGATCCTTGATAATGGTGAGGCCGTAGTCGTCAAGGAACCAGTGGGGCACCACCGCGGCGCGGAGTTGCAGTTCAACGAGCCCAAGCTCCGCGATACTCTCAACTGATGGGTGTAGATCACCGCCGAGGAGGATCGACGTTTCGCCGAAGGTCACTATGTACGAGTTGTGGTCGACGGCGATATTCGGTTCGCCGGGAGGACCGCAGTGATCGGTTCTGAGGGGTTTTACGCTCAGATCTCCAACGGTGACAGCTTCCTGGGGGTCATCGCTACCAGAGGCTACCGGAGTCAGGATCTGCTCAGAGAAGTCGCTGCCAATCCGATCGCGGACTGACCGTGGGCAGATAACGCGATTCAAATGATGAGCTTGAAGGAAGTCTGTAGTGAGCTCGGGGTCGAAGTGATCCGCGTGATCATGAGTGATGACGAGTGCGGTGGTACGATCAAACGGCTGCACTCCACCTACTACGTTAGAAACGAACGTTGAATCAGGTTCACCGTATTCGGATTCAGCCGAGAGCCTAAACAGCGAGTCGAAGACACAGTTTGAAGTCTCGTTTGATACCGTGAAGCCGCAATTCGCGTTGAAAACAAGCTTGATATCCATTGCTCTACTCCTGGGACTCTGCGAAACTACTCGTGTCTCCTGCGGATGCCCTCGACAATTCTCACACCATGAGAAATCTCGTGAACTCGTTCGGAGGACAACGCGCCGATAAACTCTCCAAGATCCGCCTTCGGAACTTCTATCAACTGTGATGCCTCAACGATGCTAATTCTGTGCAGATTGGCTTCGCCGGCACTCAGAGTTACATTGCCAGGCCAGGACTGTTTCTTTCTGTTGGACGTGATCCTACACATAGATACGCACTCTCTGGTTTCGTCGATTATGACGTATGGGTGAGGAATCATGGTCGGTTCCGGCGCCACGGGATACCAATAAATCGCTCCCACTTTGTGTTTCATAGTTCTCCGTCTGGTGTGGATTCCGGACGCAATCAGTATTGACGATACATCGCAACGTTGGTGCCGCGGCGCAGCACTTCAATGGCTTGGGCGGAAAGCACGCTTGGTGGTCCACGAAGGACATTTCGCTTGGATGATACAGTAGCTGCCTGTCGCGAAGACTGCAAACGGCAGATACAAGACATCCTTCGCGCAAAGAGTGTCTCCGGATTTCCGTAAAGCATGCGTCCGAATCGAGTGACTCGACGAGAGCATCGGATCGCCGTACGATGCAGCTTGCATGATCCTCTCAGATGTCGAGATCAAAGAGCGTCTTCAGCATGTGTATTGGTTGATTGGGACATCGTGTGCCGGGAAGACGACGATGGCGAAAGCGATTGCGGCCAAACACAACATGGTCTACTACGACTGGAATGACCACTACGCCAGGTTCAAGGCAGCTGCTAAGCCCAATGATCAACCGTATCTCAGCAAGGTCTTCGAGGGACCAGATGAGTTGTTCAGTCAGCCGATTCCGGAGTACGTCGAGTATCTATTCGGACAAACAGAGGAAGCGTTCGTTATGGTCGTAGAGGATCTTCTGGGGATGGATCGCGATGTGCCAATCATCACAGAGACGATCCACATAGTTGATCTCGTCGCAAGGGTCGCGGATCCAAATCGGATGGCGTTCCTCTACGTGCAGGAGGATCTGTATCGAGAACAGAACTGGGAACGAGATGACGCGGAACGGAGGGCGATTCTCGAGTATATGAACAGAACGTCAAACGCGACGAAACACATGAATCACGTGACGGAGGTTGGGGTGGTCACCGGCTCGCTCATGCTTGCTGCCGCGCGGAGATCCGGGGTCCGATCGTTTGAACGAACTCGCGACACGACGGTTGCGGGGATGGTGTGGCGCCTCGAGCAACACTTCGGGCTTGTGTGAATCCGAAGCCGACGCGGTCTGAGGAGAATGACCGCGTCAGGCGCACAATTCAATAAACACTGAGCGCAAGCTGCAAGTCCCTGTTGTAGCGGTTGGAGTATGTAAACGTCCGGACCAACCGGTAGATGGCGCCTCCAAGAGACACGCCGGTACCTAGAAGAATCAATCTGAATCCGTCCGTGGAGATGGGGTCGGCAGCTGCCACGAATTCCGGGTCATTCGCCAACTCGTCTACGAGATAAAAGTAGCCTGCCATCGTTGTCCCGAGCCCAACGACGCCAAGACCCAGTCCAACGAGACCGCCTGCGATATCACCCTGAACGAACGAGCCGACCCCGAGCCCAACGATAAGATTGAGTACGAACGGAGTGGTTGGATCGTTCTCGTGCGCAGTGAACAGCCGATATCTCTGCTCGTCTGTCAGCAGCGAAGACTCTGCTGAGATCAGATCGAAGTTCCGGTACAGATCGTCTTGTAGGAGCAGGTTGATTCGAGCCTCCGGCGATGACGAGTTCTGAGCGCCAATACTCAGGGCGGAAATCGCTAGAAGCAGCAGACATACTACGAACCGTTTCAATATCGTCCTCCACAGCTTTGTTGTCGCGCGAAGGCGACCGCTGATACCGTTGCACGGACGAAGCCAGGTCCTCAATGGGGATTTTCCCTATCCCGCACCCGATGGTGTTGGGACAAAGATTCGCTCTGCCTCCTATAGTGGCTGATGCTCCTTGATACCACCAAGTACGACGGTTCGCTCCACTACCGTTTTCCGGTCGAGCCCATGTACCGTGCGGCGGGCACGCTTGCCGTCTATCGCGGGCCGGACGTAGTGCTGGAGAGCTACCGAGGAAAGCTCTTCGCAGAGGGGCACCTGCTCAACATCTTCTATTCTGATCACTACTACAACGTTGCGATTCAGTGGAACCGCGATTGGTCGCCGTTGATGCACTATGTGAACGTGGCGACACCCGCGAAGTGGGACCACGAGAGGGTGACCGCAATTGATATGGATCTGGATGTTATTCGCGTCGCGAAGGACGGCCGGATACTCATTGACGATGAGGACGAGTTCGCCGAGCACTCGGTTAGCATGGGCTATCCATCAGACCTTATAAGTCGTTGTCGTTCAACAGCAGACGAGACGCTTGCTCTTTTGCGCACTTGCGAAGGGGTGTACTCCGAGTCTGTCTTCGACTGGCGCCCCGGGACTGACGTTGCATCGCTGCTTGGATAAGTCGCTTGCAAACACGATCGTCACATCGATCGTTGGTGATCATCTGAGAAGGCTGCCGATCCGAGTTCGCGGACGACACAACACAACTGATAGTCGCCGATCACGGCGTAGCCGCTCCTCGTTGTGACCGTGGCAGTATCGTACCGCATAAATGGGGCGAACCCGATGTTATGTCGTCAAGAGTGAAACTGGAACTCCCTAGAACCGATGCAGCGCACTAAACTGGACCGAGCCCTCAAGTGGCATCCGATTCATTAGATACAGCTTCCAACGAACCACTGGTTCCGTGCGACTGAACTGCCAGAAGAGGTCATGTGTCATCCTGTACTGAAGGCTCATTCCAGTGACCTCGGTGAGTGTGACCTCTTCCGTCGGATACAGTGTTCGAGCTGAATCAAACTCGAAAGTAGAGATTCGAACGCCGCGCTCGACTACGTCGGGTTTGGCAGCATTCAGACCTTCAACTCCAAAAACTGCGTCCGCGGGAAAAGTGAAGACCAATCGAAATGTCCCAATCGACTCATCTGTGTTGTTTGCAATCCTGGTAACCAATCGGTATCTGTGTTCATCGGGTTCAGTTTGGGTGTGATTGTACTCGAATGACACGTCGATCGAACCGGACATCGACTTTGGTGACTCTTGCCGATCGCCGTCGATGTCAAACACCGCCAGAATGGCCTGAGTGATTGCCGCCACTCCGGCACTGCTACTGATTGCACGGCGATCTGCAAGTGTCGGCGAGTACTGCAGTATCTCCTTGTGGCCGACTCCGTGCCACACTGGGAGGATGACTTTGCGGCCATTCATCTCTCTGGACGCCAATCCGTCTAGCTCTCGCTGTGGCCACTCCTTCTCCAGAAAGCTCGGGCTTAACACCACGAGGCCGTAGCGAGATTCAGACAGACCCCGATCAATAGATCGTCGAAGGCTATCTCCCAGGGTGAGTTCGAAGTCATCGTACCAAACCTCAAGACCGTCGGCGGCCAGCGCCTCAGCGAGTGGCGTGACGAACTCAGACTTATCTTCGTGTGCGTGAGAGATGAATAAATCCCACGTGAAGTCGCTCACTCGCAAATCCTATACATTCACATTCCTCGAAACAAGGACAGTTCGAACGTACAGGCACCACATTCACTATCCGAGGACCTCAGTGCTTCATCTGATTTGTGATGTGCAGCGGTGGGTTGGTTTTGATTGAGGCCGAGGCCCGGGTATAGGCTGTCTTGGAAATTTACCAGCCTCGACGTCACCGCTCCCGAAGCTCAAACGTTCGGTCTCTTTAACCTGGTCGCGACTGATCGTCCAAACGTCCACTGTTCCACGCAGATGCCGTGTAGTACCCCGGGACAACATAACAAGTGCCTTCCACCGGTCGCCTAACCCATTTTTCACAAAGGACAGGAGAAACGCTGAGTTCCGATGGACTCGTCTGGTCCTTACGGACACCATGGTCCCTGAAGTACGACGCTGCTCAAGGCGGGCGTTGTGCAGCTAAAGGACAACAAGCGAGCAGTGTCGGGGACTGTATCCACCTCCACCACGGAATCGTGGAAACAATTGGGTGCAATTAGCGTCGGCAGGTGATGGAGGCGGATCATTGACGGACGAGGAAAAGTTCCGGTTCTACCCATATAGCGCATCGTACGTCGAGTTTTACGAGGACGAAAGACGCTGTATAGCGTCGGCTCTCGACGACAAGGCTTCAATCGAACACGTCGGCTCTACCTCAGTGCCTGGATTAGGCGGCAAGCGAATCATTGATATAGCAGTTGGCACTTCACCATCTGGCATCGACTCAGTGAAGGGTCTGCTCATCGAGGCAGGCTACGAGTTTCGACCTCACGCAGGGACCGAACAAAGGCTGTTCTTTCGCGTCGACCGGGTAGCTAACAAGGATCAATACAGGGTGCACGTTCACCTGGTGGAACTGAACGCAGACGATTGGAGGCAGCTGATCTGTTTCCGGGACTTCCTACGCAATCATATCCAGGTGGCGCATGAGTACTCCCGGGTGAAGCAACTGGCAGCGTCAGAAGCAAAGGGAGATGGTGGAGCGTACATGAGACTGAAGGAAGGATTTATTGTAGACACACTACGCAGAGCACTGCATTGGTGCGATGACAAGTGACGAGGTAAGTCTTGGTCGTAAGCGGGTCATCACCCCTTGGACCACGTAGAATTGACGTAACGCCCTTTGGAACTGCGCTGTGCATGTAGGATCTCTGTGGATCACCATCGAAAAAAGTCTCTGATCGGGCGGCGAATGTATCGTCGTCCGGACAGGGCGTCACTCCAAGCTTACAGGTCGACAATCCACGTGTCAGACTCGAAGCACCGATCGAATCCGACTGTCAACGCAGTGCCGACAGATGCGGCATTCTCCGGTGTCGTGAAGTAGAACACATTCGGCGCGAGGGACAGGCTGTACCGCGCGGCAGCAGCCACAGCTCGCGACCCCAATCCACTCCTCCTCAGGTCAGGGACGGTGAAAACCCCAACGACCTCGAAGGCATCGAGAGGGTTGCACACGGACGGTGCGGCGTAGGCCACTGATGCGAGTCGACTCTCCGTCGAGACAACGAATGCGGCTGCCCTGTCTGACGCAGCGCACAGATTATGGAAGAACCGTCGTGGGTTGTCGGCTTGGATGTCTCGGATGAAACGGTCTTCGTCTGTCGCGTGATACGTGACGACTTGAACCTCCCGTCTTAACGGCACGGGGTTCGGAGCTGCCGTGAGTGAGAAGAGTACCGACCGCGAGAACAGCTTTACCCGCCTGTGTGGGAAGAGGGTCGAGAGTTCGACACCCGTCCTCGTAGTGACCATGCAGCAGTCAGCGTGGATGGGTGGGATCGGAACTGCAAGACCGTTGGTGTTCGAGAGCGATACGAGATGAACCAGTGGAATCGGAGTGGCGCTCTTGGGAATGGACGTTTCCGAAAGAATCAGCGCAGTCTGCTCGTCATCCGTTAGGAAGGCACGGACACGGGGACCATCAGTTGCGCAGTGGAGTGTCTTGAGGACATCGATGTCAGCAAAGTCGAGTTCCAGAAGCTTCCCGAGAAGTTTTCGAGCAGGGATCGTTCTGAGTTTTGACATCCACGGGTATTGTTGGTGGCGATTGGATATCTGTCTATTGCGAAGTGCCGGGTCGTCTTTAGTAGTGATCTCCATAGCGACGTGCATTTATACGAGACGCTTTCTACAGTCGCAGCAAGGCACAACGCAGAGGCGGTGATCTGCTCTCGTACGCGCGCGACGACGCGGAACAGATTCAGTTTGTCGAAGGATATCTGCGGCGATGGATCGACGAATGCCCCGCCAAGGTCTATTGGATTGCCGGAAACACTGATTGGCCCTCAGCGATCGATCGGCTCCGGGAGTGGTCGGTTCATAGTGCCACTGAGCTCACATGGAATCGAGCAGTGGACATCTGCGGAGTTCCGACCATTGGGTATCCGTGGATTCCGCCCAGTCCGTTTCGGATTAAGCATTGGGAGAAGAGTGAGGATAGGCTTCAGCATGTGGATCTGAACGGCGCCTTGGCCTCGGGACAAGACGGGCAACTTCGGCCGTTCACAGCGGCTGAGTGGAGCAATCGAGGCTCCATCAAAACCGATCTTGCGAACACTCCTGTAGCGGATCTCTGGGTCACACATTCGCCGCCGCGAGCACAGTCGATCGATACCTATCGGGACGAGGATGGCGCAACGCAGCACGCCGGGAGCGAGGCAATCCGGGATGCGATTCTTCGGGGTCGCCCTGCCTACTCCCTTCATGGGCACTTTCACGACGCTGAATCGATCACCGGTCAATGGTGCGAACAACTGGGAGGCACTTGTGCGTGCAACTGCGGCAACGGGTCGAATCTTCGTTCGATTCTGATCCAGGTAGATGACGGTCGGATCACCGGTGCCCGTTTGCTGTTGGAACAGTAGTGATTCTCCGGCGACAACTACAACTCCGCGCTCAGCCCATGAAAGAACATCGTGATGATCTGATGGAGCTCGTCCGGCGGGAGTTCGGCCAGCGTCTCCGGCATCGACTCTGTACCAGCTCGAAACACGTCAATGTAGACCCTCATAGCCCGAGTCGACGCGTTCCTGCTGACGTGTCCCTCGCTCTTGCCCTGATCCAGGAGTCGCTCGACCAGGTCGTCCAACTCGTCAGTCGGCTGATCCTGCCACTCCGGATGCGAGAAGATCTGCTCCATGAACTCCTGTGAGTAGCTGCCGGAAGCGTCGGACTTCTGCGCGATGAGTCCCTGAAGCTTCTCGGGAAATGACAGATCGCTTCCCACCAGATCTTCGATCGCTTGCTTCCGCACTCTGAATGCCGATGCCACCAGCTCGCTGATCAGTCCCTGCTTGTTCCCGAAGTAGGTGTAGATCGAGACCTTCGACACTCCTGCTCGCTCGGCGATCTCGTCCACGGAAACCTTCTTGAATCCGTGTCTGCCGAACAGCTCATTGGCTGACAGCAGGATAGTGCGTTTCTTCTCTTCTGTTCTCCGTTGAAAGCCGTCCACTGCTTTTTGAACTCCTGATGCGAAATCTGTACAAAACTATTGACCGGGTCAAGATTCCAATATAATGTACTAAATGTACTATCATAGTACAAAATTATTGGAGGTGCGAACGATGAATATCCAGTTCGACACACAACATCATTTCGTCCCTGACTTGTACGTCATGGCGATGAATGAAGTGGGGATCACCGAAGTAGGCAGCCTGCGGTTCCCCAAGTGGAGTCCGACCACTTCTCTTCGGATGATGGACGCAGTAGGGATCGAGAAAGGCGTTCTCTCTATCTCAACTCCGGGAGTGGATCCCGCGAAGGAGCCGGTAGTCCTCGCCAGGCGGCTCAACGAGTTTATTGCTGAGCAGCGAAGCTCGCATCCTGAGCGTTTTGGTGGATTTGCAGCGATCCCGCTCTGTAATCCCGAAGCAGCGGCGGCGGAAGCGGTCTACGCATTGGACACTCTTGGGTTTGAGGGAGTTGGTCTGATGTCCAACAGTGAGGGGCGGTACCTCGGCGATCCTCGGTTTACCCCATTGTTCTCTGAGATCGACGCTAGAGACGGTATTGTGTTCATTCACCCGAACGACCCTGTGGAGCCGTTCCTGGAGGGTCTCGCAAACGTCTTTTATGGTTGGCCTGTGGACACCTCTCGCAGCGTTCTGAGTCTGGAGAGAGCAGGTGTGTTTGACCAAATGCCGAACATAACGTTCCTGCTTGGCCACGGTGGCGGCGCGCTGCCGGCGATTGCCGAAATTGTGAAGCGTCGCCCACAGCTGATGGCTGATACCGCAAAAGTCACCGATCCGCTCTCGATCAAGATGGTCATGGAGACGTTCGGACGCGACCGGGTCACCTTTGGGAGTGATTTTCCGTGGGGCAAGAAAGCTCGGTTCTGGAAGACGCAGTTGGAGAAAGAGTGGCGGGCGGACGAGGAGAGCCTCGAGGCCGTGTTCCGCAACAACGCGCGGGCGCTCTTCGCCCCCGCACTGGAGGAAGTACGATGACAGCACATGCACATATTGGTGCGAACGTAAGGCTCGACTCACTCGCGAAGGGTACGATCCTTCTCCCGGACATTGATGGGGTACCTTGGGATGACGCCGCTGTCCTTGCCAAGACGGTACGGGCGCGTAATGCGAATCTCGCAGCGGCTTCCACCGACGCGCGAAGGTATGGACTCCTTCCGTTTCCCGACGTGTCGGCATCGATGCGGGAACTCGTGCACGTTCTGGAGAAGGACCGACTCGACGGCGTCTGCGTTGTGCCCTTCGCCTCAGGTCGGTCACTGGATGAACCGACGTTTGCGCCACTCCTCGCAGAGATCGATCGACGTGGAGCAGAACTGCTCATCCATCCGGCCGCGAGCGGGGAGAATCCGCTGGATACGATGCGATCGCTGGACAGCCTCTTGGCATTCGCGAGGCTGCAGTACTACGGGTCGATGGACACGCTCAAGAGTACCAGCATCATCCTGGCGCATACCGGTGGTGTAGAGGACTTCCTCGCGGATAACATGGGGATGCTCTACTACCTTCAGGCGAAGCGCTGGAAGATGGGTCGATTCATGATGGATTACGCGATCAGGAAACATCTTCGCGGCGTTGAGATGATACGGGAACTCGAGACAAGCGAGTGATTGGTCTTCAGCCGACGGTAGAACG
>JANQQY010000509.1 GCA_028284845.1 Spirochaetales bacterium | reverse complement strand
ATCGTCACGGGCAGAGCTACCTCGAGGCGGGCCGAGAGTTTGGCGTCCGCGGGGACGATATCGCCGGGGAGCAGATTGATGCTGCGGCGTATACCGGACTCGTCGAGGTCCACGCAGAGCAGGGGCGATCCCTCTGGGACAAGGGTGAACGGGTTGCCGCAGTCCGTCTCATCAACGGCAGACGACAGTACAGCGTAAGCGTCCGCGGCCATGAAAACCATGCGGGTTCAACCGCGATGCCCGGACGGAGGGATGCCCTTGCCGCTTCCGCCGAGATGATTCTCGCGCTCGAGTCCGTTGCGATCGAGCTCGGTGGCAGCACGGTCATAACGGTTGGCTCACTCGACGTTCGACCGGGTGCGGTCAATGTTATTCCTGGTGGCGCCACCTTCTCCATTGACTTTCGGGCTCCTGAGGAGTCGATCATCTCCAACGGAGACACGCGCATTCGTGCTCAGATCGAGGAGATCACGGCACGGCGAGGAGTCGAGAGCATCACCACTGAGTCGGAGGCAATCGCGCGCATGCCGCTGGACGAGCATCTCTGCCAGCGACTCGCGCGAGCGGCTAACGACATTGGCGAGACGATTCCCGTTGTGACCAGCGGTGCACTTCACGATGCGGCGATCTTGGCGCCGCTGGTCCCAACGGCGATGCTCTTTGTAGCGAGCAAGGACGGCATCAGTCACAACCCGAACGAGTTCAGCCGGACCGAGGATATCGCGCTCGCCGCTCGTATCCTCACGACCGCATTCGAAAGCTCATGAGCCGAGTAGAAATATCGACGCTGAACCGCCTCGATCGTGCAGATGCGGTTGAGCTGGTTGGAGGCGCCTTCGAGCATTCACCGTGGATCACCAAGCAGGCGCTCGATAGCCGACCGTTCGCGAGTCTTTCGGCCTTCCACGCGCACTGCATGGAGATCATTCGCGAGGCGGGAGACGAGGCGGTCCTTGCGCTCATTCGTGCACACCCGGATCTCGTGGGACGACTCGCTCGAGAGGGGCAGCTTGGAGCCGAGTCCACGGTCGAGCAGAAGGCGGCTGGTCTGACTTCACTAACAAGTAGTGAGGTTGATCTGTTCGAGTCGTACAATCAGAAGTACCGGACGCTCTTTGGGTTTCCTTTTGTCATCTGTGCCCGCGAGAATCGGAAAGAGGCCATTCTTGGCGCCTTCCCTGTGCGCCTTCAGAACAGTCGCGACGTTGAGATGCAGGCCGCATTGGAAGAGATTGGAAAGATCGCATGGCTTCGATTGGCAGATCGCATTGATCCTGACTCTTATGCAAAGGAGAGATAGATGGCGCATTTACTCGCAAACACATACGGCAAGGGGCGGGTACGTCTCACCAAGGTTGTTCGGGAGCCGGGCGAGACGCCCCCGCGACACTCGGTCTACGAATTCACTGTGAATGTCTCGCTCTACGGGGCGTTCGACTCGGTCTACACGAAGGATGACAATGGGCCCTGCGTTCCGACCGACACGATGAAGAACACGGTCTACGCTGTTGCACGCACGACCAGCTTCCGGACGCCGGAACACCTCGCATTTGCTGTCGCCGAACGATTGGTCAGGAGGTTTGAGCAGGTTCACGGTGTCGTGGTTGAAGTCGCCGCCGAGCGTTGGGCGCGAATGGCGATCGGCGGGAAGCCACACGCCCACGCGTTTGAGAAAGAGCACGGACAGCGGACCGCTCGGGTGTCCCGCGGGCTTGCGCCCCATGCACGCACGACGGGAGCGGGGCCGGGGGGCTACGGACCGGTCGCAGGGAGCGCCGCCGACTCGATCGAGATCGTGAGCGGTCTCAGCGGTATGGAGGTCTTCAAGAGCACCGGCTCAGGTTTCAGCGGATTTGCGAAGGACGAGTACACCGTCCTCCCAGAAACCGATGATCGAATCCTCGCCACGACGATCCTTTCAGAGTGGGGCTACGCCGATTCCCGGACGACCGATCCCACGGCCGACTTTGATGTACTCTGGGTCAAGACAAAGAGCTCGATCACGGAGGTGTTTGCCACGCACGAGAGTCCGAGCCTCCAGTCGACCCTCTACCTCATGGGTGAACGGGTACTCGCAGAAGTCCCGGAGGTTGCGTGGATTCGGTTCCTCATGCCCAATCAGCATCACATCCTCTTTGA
>JANQQY010000506.1 GCA_028284845.1 Spirochaetales bacterium | reverse complement strand
AGATGTAGTCGTATCCGTCCTGACCCGGCCACAGCGTCAGCAGCGATGATCCAAGCTCGGCGGTCAGATCCATCACACGCTTTGAATGCTCAATCGCCGCGCTGCGGGTTGCCGCATCACGAGAGGAGAACGATCCCTGCTTCCAGCGAGCCTCCGTGAAGAGATCCGCGGCTACGGAGACGATCGCAAGATCGTGTTCCTTGATGCCGCGCTTGAGGTCGTCCATGTCGGCGAGTAGCCCCGGTGTGGCGACCAGGTCGAGGCCCCTGATACGTTCGATGGACGCCGCACGGTCGATCAGCTCACGCGTGGTGAACTCCGGTCCATACGATTCGGTGTAACGGTCAAAACAGCTGCCTACGTTCTGGAGAAAGACCGAGTACTCATGTGTCATTCATGCCCCTCGATGATTTATAACATATCACTAATCAATGGATATTGTGACATGTATTATACCATCGGGCGAGGTCGCGTCAATTGCTCATCGCTTCTCACTGTCGGCCGCGACCTTCGTCTTTGCGTACCGACGGGTCGCCTCATCCACAACGCGGGAGAGGCAGCACATCTGGAGGAGATCGACGATTGTGATTTGCCCAATCAGGAGCGGCATCTCCAGCTCAAGGTGGTTGTTCACGTTTCGAGGTGTCGTGTAGAGGTTGACGTCGGCAATCTTCGAGAGCGGTGACACCGCGTAATCGGTCAGGGCGATAATGGTTGCGCCTTGCCGCTTGGCGTGTTCGGCAGTGGAGATCGTGTGGCTGGTCCTTCCGGAGGAGGAGATCGCGAACGCCACGTCTCCCTCTCCGAGTATCCCCGCCTTCATCTTACAGAGGACCGGATCCATCTCCACATGGCAATCGACTCCCAGCCTGAAGAACTTCGTGAACGCATATTGCGCGCTGATCCCGGAGGTTCCCGCGCCAACAAAGAGAACTTCGCCTCCTCCTGTCAGCAGAGAGACGGCCTCCTGGATAACCTCGACGTCAACCATTGATCGTGTGTCGTTCAGAACCTGGGAGGAGAACCCAAACACCTTGTCCACGATCTCAGCGATTGGCATCTGATCATGAATCGTCACCTCTTCGTAGGTCGATGGCGAGCTTCGCGCGCCCAGAACATCTTGAACAAGTGCGCTCTTGAGTTCCCGAAATCCCGAAAACCCAAGCTTCTTACAGAACCGGTAGATCGTGGCGTAACTCGAGCTACTCTCCGCCTCAAGTTCCTCCATCGTCAGGCTTACCACCCGGCTCGAGTTCGCAAGGATGTAGTCCGCCAGGCGTCGTTCGGCAGACTTGAGAGAGTCGTGGATGCCCCGAATTCTGAGAAGACAACCCTGCGCGTCCGTGATCATGCCCTCAAGTATAGGCCCTTTTTGGGCTCGCGGTCGGACGAGCCCGTTCAGCCGGCTGGCACGTGACTCCACATCCGCTACACTCGTTCCATGATGCACCAGATCGATTGGCACTTCCCGCTTCCACGGACCCACACGGGCGTTCCGCTCGGCAACGGCCGAACGGGAGTGCTCGTCTGGGGCGAGGGCAACCGGCTCTGCATCACGATTGGACGCGCCGATCTCTGGGACCACCGTGGTGGTCTGCCATGGACCGCCGATCAGAGTTACACAAACATCTGGAAACTCCTGGAGGCCAATGATGCGGCGGGAATCGAAGAGCTTTTTCGTCCCTCTCAGTCGGCGCCGGAGGGGACGCCTCGCCAACCAACGGTGCTGCCGTTCGGGCGGATCGAGCTTACGCTCCACCCAGCGTGTCGGCTTCAGACCGCTCGCCTCGCGCTTATGGACGGAACAGTCACCGTCACCTATACGCGCGGATCGGCGCATGGCGAGATGCACCTTCTCCTCCATCCCGAGAGCGACGTCGCAGTTGTCCGGGGCACCACCGATGTGACATCGATCACGCCGGTGACCAGCTGGGACCTCATGCGAGAGAAGCTTGAAGCCGTGGGACATACCGCTCCGGTGACGCTCGGATTGGAAACAGAGGCGGTGAGCGGTGGGTGGTTCTGGGATCTTCCGAACGATCCCGGCGCCTGGGTGGCGTGGAGGCTGCAGAACGAGCTTGTGGTCGCGGTGGGTCGATCGGGTGACTCAACACGTGCAGCCACTGCGGCGAGTGCGGCTCTTGAGATCTCTGCGGACGACATTGAAGAGCAGTCGATAGGCTGGTGGCGCCGCTATTGGCGCGGAGTAGCGAGCGTCGATCTGCCGAACCGGCACCTTCAGGAGATCCACGACTTTGGCATCTATCTCTTTGCCGGACTGACGAACCCGACTGGCGTCGCGGCGACACTCCAGGGACCATGGATCGAGGAGTACGACTATCCGCCGTGGTCGAGCGACTATCACTTCAACATCAACGTCCAGATGTGCTATAGCCCCGCATTCCGTTCCGGCGCACTCGACCACCTGAGACCGCTCTTTGACCTGGTCTGGTCGTGGCGCGAGACCCTTGCGGAGAATGCACGACTCTTCGCTGGTGTGTCGAATGGCTACATGCTGCCACACGCAGTGGATGATCGGGGTCTCTGTATGGGAGCGTTCTGGACCGGTGCGGTTGATCACGGGTGCACGGCGTGGGTCGCGCAGATGATGTACGACTACTCGAGCTACTCGGGCGACGATGAGTTCCTCCGTGACCGTGCATTCCCGTTCATGAAGGGCGCGTTCGAAGTCTATCGCGCAATGCTCGAGGATGACGCAGACGAGTTGGCGATGAGTGTGAGTGTTTCCCCTGAGTACCGAGGCCGATCGATCAATGCATGGGGACGCAACGCCAGTTTCCAGCTGGCCGCGCTCCATCGGCTCTGCGACAACCTCGCAGCCGCTGCCGCTCGTCTTGGAGAGAGCGCCGACCCCAGATGGGCAGAGGTTGCGAACCGACTCCCGGAGGCGACATTAATTGGAGATCCGGGCGAGCAACGGATCGCTCTCTGGGAGGGTACCGACCTGGAGGAGAGTCACCGGCACCACTCTCATCTGGCGTCGATCGTCCCGTTCTCCACGATTGACCCGGAGGATCCCGCGTGGCGACCCGTCGTAGAGCGAAGTCTGCAACACTGGGTCGCACGCGGGATGGGTCTCTGGTCGGGCTGGTGCATGTCGTGGGCGTCTCAGATCCACTCGCGCGTGGGCAA
>JANQQY010000475.1 GCA_028284845.1 Spirochaetales bacterium | reverse complement strand
GACTTCCACCGGAGACTCTTTGAGGATGTATCCCTTCACGCCGGCCGCCAGGGCGCTCTGAATCAGGTCGGTGTCCTTGAAGGTGGTGAGCACGACGATCTTGATCTCCGGAACGCGTTCACGTAGTCGTCGCGTAGCCTCCACCCCATCGATGCCCGGCATACGCATGTCCATGAGAACGATGTCCGGCTGAAGCTTCTCAATCGACCGGATGGCCGTTCTCGCATCCGTGAACGACCCAACGATATCGATCTCCTTGTACTCGAGCTTCACAAGCGTTGTGAGGCCTTCGAGAAAGATGGGATGATCGTCAACGAGCATGAGTCTGATGGGGGTCACACCGCAGCCTCTGCCCTGGCACCGCTGGTTGATGGATCGCGCACCGGGCCATTCCAGGGAATATCCACGCCAAGGTCAAACCCTCTGCCTGCCTCGCTCTGAATCACCATGGAGCCGGCGAGGCTCTCAACACGCTCTCGAACGCCGCTCAGCCCGTTACCAGGCTTTATCTGCTCAAGTCCTCGCCCGTTATCAGAGACTCGGAGCAGGATGAGATCCAGTCCCTCTTTCCAGCTCATTGAGACATCCACAATGGTTGCTTCACCATGGCGATATGCGTTGGTGAGGCTCTCCTGAATCACGCGATAGACAGTATCGCCAATGTGTGGGGGAACGGACTCCAGATTGGTGGCGAACTCGTGGTCGACCTGAATGCCGGTACACTCCGCGAAGTACTCGCAGACCTGGATCCATCGGTTCCGGTAGGAGACGATCTCGTCCGCCCGGATCTCCGCTCGGAGCGTCCCGACTTCCTTACGGACTTCCTGCAACGCTCCGCGCGCGATGCGCTCCAGATTCCGCAGGCGGTCGTGCGCCTCTCCATGATCAACGAGCTTGGCAATGACACCGAGCTGTACGATGAGCCCGGTGAGCGTATACCCGACAGAGTCGTGGATCTCGCGGGCGACACGACGCCGCTCTCGCGTCATCTCATGGATTCTCGCTCGATGCACGGTCTGCTCAACTCGCAGGATTACTTCCGAAAGACTCGAGGCTGCGGTCCGAGCCTGCCGGAGAAGGCGCGCATTCTCCTCTGCCTCACCAATAATCCGCTGCCATACGAGTCTCAGTCCGACCGCCCCGACCGTCGAGATTGCAACGATTCCAACCGACGCAGAGTGACCCGCTACGAGGAGGGCTGCCGTTGCGGCGGTACCACTCACGCCGACGGCAAGTGCTGCACCACCCGACTCCCTCCAGGCGACTACGGGAAGGGCAACAAGAAGGAGCGAAGCAAAGAGCGCCGTCACCTGGCTGACCTGGGCAATGGCGATCACTGCGGAGCAGAAGACTACGGAGACGGCAACCAAGGCGTTGGTAATCCGTCGGGCCCGCTCGCGATTCTCCTGGGATGATTCGTCACGGGCAACGAGCAACTGAAGCAGAAGGAGCGAGGCGATGGCGGCACCGAAACTGGTCAGCACTTTTTCCGTGACCGTCGCCCGTTCCCCGCTCCAGAGCGTGAGCGCCGCAAGAACAAGAAAGCTCACTATCACTCCGGACACAAGCACTGCACGGAGGATGGTGAGATATCGTCTGGACTCCTTGAGTCCGGATTCCACGACTCAGCCTAACCCAGAGTCGCAGACCGATCGAGTCCAGGAGTCACAAGCCCGTCCAGCGCCTCCTGCAGATCAGAAGGAAGCAGCCCGTGACGCAGGTACTCAATGCTCTGCTCCAGCTGCTCGGGTCCGGAGCTACCGAGGATCCATCGTTCGACGCCCTGCACCGAGAGCATCCAGCGCATCAGAAGCTCAACCGTGCCAATCCCTGACTCCTTCTGAATCGCATCGAACTCGGCAAAACGCGGCGCGACGCGTGGATCCTGAAGCATACGATCCGGGAGCGAGAGCGGCTCCCGGTAGGCTCCGCCCTGAAGAATGCCCGCGGCGAGTACCGTCGTGCGTGACGGGCGTGCCGAGGGAAGGATGTGCTCAAGAGTGCCCTGAAAGATGGGATCGAGGTTGTAGGCGCACATTACGCTGTCAATCTGAGTGGTAGCTGCGGCGGACCGGAGGACTGCGGAAAGCGATCCCGCCGTGTTGCCGGTA
>JANQQY010000474.1 GCA_028284845.1 Spirochaetales bacterium | reverse complement strand
TCCTTGTCCGGTTGAGTCGGAGCATCGGCAGGCGTCGTGGCGGTTGCTTCGCCCTCGGCAGGCTGTGTCTCAAGAGGCGCATCGCCCCTCAACGAGATCGATACGATCCAGATGACAAGCAGCAGAGCGCCCGCCGCGATTGGAAAAGCGTCGCCAAGCCGCGAGTAGATGGTGGTTCGAAGCGTCGTTGGGATCCGAACGTCTGAGACGAGATACGCTTCCTGAAAGTAGGGCGCGGTCTGCATGATCCGTCCGGTAACGTCGATCTGACCAGTGAGGCCCGACGATGTTGTCCGGATCATGGGGCGCCGGTTCTCCACAGCGCGGAAGAGAGCCGCCACAAAATGCTGCTTGGCCTGTACCTCCGCAAGCGACCAGTAGTCGTTCGACAGATTGACGATGACCTCTGCGCCTTCACGGACGAGTGAGCGGACGTATGCCGGGAAGACGTCCTCGTAGCAGATTGGCGTCGCAAAAGTGAACAGCGGATGCTCAAGGAGAACACGCTCGGATCCTGGTTCCCAGAAGTGAACGTCAAAGTCCAGCAGGAGCTCGTAGAGCCAAGGGAACTGTTCGCGGTAGGGAAAGTGCTCGGTGAACGGGACGAGCTGGATCTTGTGGTAGGTCTCTCGACGTTCTCCCTCGTCTGAAAAGAGGACCGCGGCGTTGTAGTTCAGTCGTTCAACTTCCTGCCCCGCATCGTCTCGAATCACTTCGTAGTCGTCGTTGCCGGTGACCAACCAGGTCCCGAGCTCCGCCTGATAGTCGAGGAATCGGGTTACCAGCCGGTGAAACCGACGGGAGCTCGTGTCTTCCGCCCATCGTCTGATATTGGGCACAAAGGCGGTCTCAGACCAAACCACGATATCGGGGTCCTGCTGCATCGCTTCGTCAGTCAGTTGAGTGAGGGTCGCGAATGTGCTGTTGTACTCCGACTTTCGAGGATCGTTGTTCTGCTGAATCTGAGCAGCACGAACGGTCCGTCCCTCGAACTCGGTTGAGCTCTGCTCCGCCGCCTCACCACTCAGCCGAAGGTAGAGCGCACCTCCAAGAATCACGAGGCCGATCGAAGCGGCGCATACCGAGAGTCCGATCAATGCGCGAGCGACGGTCACACGCGGACGAGCGTGAAGGCGAAGGCTCTCACCGGAAGCCTTGGCTCTGGACGCTTGCATGAACCAGGCGCCAAGCGCCTCCGCGATCGCCGAGTTCGCGAGCAGGACGAGGAAGCTCACCCCCCAGACACCGGTGATCTCCGCGATCTGAATCAACGGAAGAAACGAATACTGCGAATGTGCGGCGAGCGCCCATGGGTATCCAAGGAACCCGCTCGAACGCAGGAGTTCAAAAAGCGTGAAGGCAAGGGGAAAGACAAGGACGCGCCCAAATCGTGCCGAGCGATAGAGATAGAGGGCGATAGGACTAAAGATCACGTAGTAGATGAAGAAGAAGACGACGGTGATCTGCAGGGAAACCAGGCTGAACGTGCCAAGCCAATAGCTCGAAAGGAGCGTGTGGAATGCCCCAAAAGCGATTCCGTAGAGAACTCCATGCCCAAACCGCGCGGATCGAAGCACCAGAAAAAGCGGGACAAAGGCGACCCATCCAAGAGCTGCGAAGCCGTCCAGACTCAGAAATGACGGCATGGCAACTGAGGCAAGGAAGGCCGAGGAGAGCGTAAGAAGCAGGCTCCACGGTCGGACGAATGTCTCACGCTCGTCGCCGCGATGATTGAGAGCGGCGAGCACGATGCGATAGCGAAACAGCCGGAATGCAAGCCAGGTACCCAGGTTCACGGCGACAAGCGGGAAGAGGCGAATCCAGACGCGGAGGCGCTCGGTCGACGTATCGATCGCCAAGCGAAGGTTGCCGCCGCTCTCAATGAATCGTTGGACATAGTCCATGTTTGCGTTCAGCGCAAAGATGAGTGCGAAGAGGAAGAGCAGCAGCGAGGCAACACCCAGAATCTCGGGCACCATAAGCAGCCGGCGAATGCGTCGTGTCGACGCTACCGGATACTCGGAGGAGGAGACCCACAGGAGCACGCCCCAGAGAAAGTGCATGGCGAGCAATACGAACAGCGGAGCATCAGCAATGCTCAGCCGCTCGATCGCGTAGCGACTGCCAAAGGAGAGGTAGCTCGATGCGAGGGCGACGAGAAGGTAGATCGCGGAGGTGATGCGTCCTGCCGAGCGCTTCATGCTCGAAGAGTCTATTCCAACGCTCTTCACTCGGCAAACTGAGCTCACTATGCACCATCGCGGCATTGCACTCGACTTAAATAAAGTATAGACTTACGAGATATTCGAGTTCTGGCGAACTTCGACCCGCCATGCTCAGAAAAAACGTCGGCACGAAACGCGCAACTGTCCGAGACTAAAAAGGGCGACTGCGGCCTGGCGGAGTGTATGGCATCCAAGATTGAGAAGCTCAGAAACGTCATTGGCGTTGACTCAATACTCAACAAGATCCAAGACCAGGATGTCCTTCTCGAGACGATCCTGATCGAAGCGTGCAACATCCTCAATGCAGACGCAGGCAGCATCTACATCAAAGAGGGCACCGAGCTCGCAATCTCATACTCGCAGAACAAGACCCTCAGTGCGCGGCTCAAGCCGAGCGAGAAATTGATCTACAGTATCTTCCGGATTCCAATCGGTGACGGAACGGCCTCAGGCCTGTCGGCCATGACCGGCGACATCATCAACATCAAAAACGCCTACAACATCCCGGAAGACGCCCCGTACAGCTTCCCACCGCCAACAGCATACGACGAACGAGCAGGCTACAAAACCGTCTCGACGCTCTCGATCCCGCTCAAGACCAACATGGATGAGATCATGGGCGTCCTCCAGCTCATCAACAAAAAAGACAGCCGCAAGCGAAGCATTCCATTCAGCAAAGACGATGAGCTCGTGGCCGGCCATTTCGCTACAAACGCGACGATGGCATTGCAACGCGCCAAGATGACCAGAACGATCCTTCAGCGCATGATCAAGATGGCGGAGCTTCGAGACCCGAAGGAAACCGGTCGGCACGTCAACCGCGTTGCCGGTTACACGCTCGAGATCTACGATCACTGGGCGCACCGAAAGGGATTGCCTCCAAAGAAGATTGAACAGACTCGAGACATCTTGCGCATGGCAACCATGCTCCACGATGTGGGAAAGGTTGCGATCAGCGATACTATCCTTAAGAAAGAGGGTCCGTTCACGCCGGATGAGCGAGAGACGATGAAACGGCACACCGTCTACGGCGCACAGCTCTTCACCGACAAGCAGAGCGAGTTCGATGAAGTGGCACAGATCGTTGCCCTGAATCACCACGAATGGTGGGATGGCAGCGAACGGGGCTACCCCGGCCACCTGGACCTCATCACGGAGAAGCCGACGAAGAAGAACCGCGATGGAAGCGCGAAGCGGAAGAAAGGCGAAGAAATCCACATCTTTGGCAGGATCGTCGCGCTCGCGGATGTCTACGACGCGCTACGGAGCGCCCGGGTCTACAAAAGCGCCTGGACAGAGGAAGACGCGCTCAAGGAGATCAGAGCGGGCGCGGGGACCCAATTCGACCCCGAGCTCGTTGAAGATTTCTTCGCAGTCATCCCGAGCATCAAGACTGTCTCTGCGAAGTACGCGGAGGCCGAGTCTGAAGAGGACGAGGCGTCCTAGAACACGGATGCTGTCGACGCTGCGAGTTCCTGGCGCGCGATTCGGGATTCTCCTGGTTGGCGTTGTTTTACTGCTCACCTCCTGTAACGGATTGCTCCTCAACGAGTTCTTCGCATCCGAGCGCGCACGAGAAGCGTACATCTATGATGACTTCGCGTTTGGGTTTGGAGAGTCGTGGCGAACCGGTGCCGAGGAAGGCTACGCTGTTGTCTTTAACTTCTTCCAAGACTACTTCGCGGCTCTTGGTGAGCGTCAGGTCGTGGCTGCGGTCGATTCAATCCCATCGGACGTTGAGATCCGCGTGCAGTTCGCCCGTTGGCAACTTTTCTCAGGCCCTGGCACGAGAGACAACGGAGACAGTTTTGACGTCCGAATTGTGCTTCACGATTCACAGATTCCTGAAGACCCGGATCCTTCCGACGGCGTTGGCGCGTACACCCCCTCCGGACCGGTAATCGGCATCAAACTCGACGAGCCGGGTTTGCCGGACGTGGACCGACTCTGGATTGCGGAGTCGCCCGCCGTGGGTGCAGACCGATCCGAAGCTCCATTCCGCTTCTCTCCCGGTCTCGACGCACGCGACGGCCTGCTCGTCGTGACGGTATTGGGCTCCTCTACACCTCCCAGAATCAGTGCCAGAATGGAAGATACTCAGGGCGACGTCTTGCTAGAGGTCGAACGCGAGATGGACGGAACGATCGCGAGCGAGCTCTACCTGGCGGTCCAGGTGAGTGGTGACGGCAGCGGGACGGAGCCTCGCGTGATAGACTCCGTGATGGCCCTGGAGGCACGTTGAATCGCGCAAGAGCCCCACTTCAGATATGCCTCGCGCTCCTCACGGTGGTTGTGGCCTCGTGCCACCTACCGCTCTTCTTCACGGGCGAACCGGATGGTTCTCTCGATCCAGGACCCGGGACGTACACTGAAGCAGTGTGGGTTCGTGGCGACGGAAACAACCTCTCCTTCTACTACTCGCTCGACGGCACAGCTCCTATATCGGAGTACAAGCCCCTCGACGACGGCATCCTCGTTGCAGGAGATACGACGATCTACTACTTCATGGTGGCGACCAACGGTCTTCGTAGCAGCGTCGATCCTGCCGTCTACGTCATCGATGACGGCGAGTCTCCCGTGGTGTCGCGGGCCGACCTCTTCACTTTTAGCGGGCAAGATGTGGCAAACGAGGGGTTCAATCCTTACTTCACTGTGGGGGTCGGCTGGGACTCGTTTGATCCCGAGTACTTCGGCTTTGGCAATATCGCTCCGGACGACGAGGAGTTTGGAGTGAACCCATCCGACAATGTCACGGAGTGGGTCGACCTCCAGTTCACACTCTACTCGTCCGGCAGCCCCAATATCGCAACCTTCGAGTCCGCAGAGGCCAATGGATCACTCGAGTTTGACTGGCGCGACACGCGGGAGGCCGGCACCC
>JANQQY010000455.1 GCA_028284845.1 Spirochaetales bacterium | reverse complement strand
ACTCGATGATCGGTCTGGTGGCGTTCACCGTCCGAAACTCGATCCTTGCGGACATGATTCTGGGGATCAAGCGAGAGCTGGAAAACACCCGCTTCTCGCTGGTCATTGGCGATTCTGATCACGACCCTGACGCCGAGAGGAGGATTCTCCGCCTCTTCCGCGAGCGCAAACTCAGCGGTGTCATTCTGGCCGGATCCACGGACGCGAATACGGACGCCTTTTACTATCTCAGCGAGGCCGGGATCCCTGTTGTGATTACGTGGGAAGTATCGCGTACCCCCTCGCTTCATTCCATTGGTATTGACAACTACGATGCAGCGCGACGGGTCTGTGGGCATCTTGTGTCGCTTGGTCACCGCCGTATCGCGATGATCGCCGGGCCGGCAACTCAGATTCATCGTGTCCGAAGACGAATCGACGGCTTTCGCGATGAGCTTACTTCTCACGGCGTCGAAGTTCCGGATGAGTACGTGCTCCAACGCAAACCCACACCGGCCGAAGGGGAGGCGGCGATGCAGGACCTACTTGCACTCGACCCTCGACCTACAGCCGTCTTTGCCGCAAGCGATGCGTTCGCCCTTGGCGCGATTCACGCCTGCACGCGGGCCGGATTGCGGGTTCCGGACGACATATCGATTGCCGGCTTTGACGACGCGGAGTTTGCTCGATACCTGGTCCCGGCGCTGACGACGGTTCATGTGCCAAGTCTTGAGATGGGTCGTTTGGCCGCTCAGTCGGTTCTCGCTCAACAGGACACAACAACCACGCGTCCTACGCAGACCGTACTCGAGACCACTCTCATCGTCCGCGACTCGACAGCCCCGCCGCCCGACGAGGGTCTGCCGTGAACTGGATCGTGCGCCGACACACGTCGACACACGGCGAGCCGGCTTCTCGGTCTACCGCCGATCCGCACCCGGCGACCCTGCCTCGACTTCAAGTGAGCCTCTTTCTCTTTTCGGTCCTGTTACTCACAGGCGCGACGGTCCTGACCTTTGGCGGGGGGTACCTTGTCTCCCGAGCAATCGTCGTCCAGCAGGTGGAGGAGGGGAATTCCCGTGCGCTGGCGAACTACGTTGAACAGATCGAGCAATCGATCGTCGATATTCGAGGTCGGTTCGCATCGCTCGCCTACGAAGCATCGATTCAACAGATTCCGGAGCTTCTTGAGCGCGTTGAGACGAGCGTCGATCTTGTTGAGGCTCGTGATGAGATAACGTCGAGTCTTCGGTTCCTCCTCTACTCGTATGACGAGTTCTTGTCGCTGATGGTGATTCATAACGGTCTCGCCCTGATTGGGAATGCTGTCCATCGGATTCCGGACTCCATACGAGCGTCGATCGAGGCGAGAGACTTCACCTCTGAGGTTTTCGCCTACCTTCGCGACTTGGCTGTCGAGTATTCGTTTCGGACCGCATTCAGTCTTCCGGTGATGGATCACCAGTTCCTCGTAAGCGACGTCGGCCGGGACGCCGCACTCATTGGAATCGTGGACACTCGAGGTCTCTACGCCCGTGCGCATCCGGACCTCTACGTGGGGCCGCCGGAGCACGACGATGATCGAGACATCTTGCTCAGTACGATCTCCGTAGATGGAGCTCTCACCTACAATCTGCCGCTCGATCTTGGTCCCACGCTCCGGTCGCTGCGAAGGTCGTTGCTCGTGGCTACCGCCGCTGCGATTCTCGTTCTTGTTGTGGTTATTCTGGTGCAGCGTCGTATGTGCCTATCAATAGGCAGACCATTCGCTGAGTTCGCGGGAATCGTTGACGGCACGGTATCGTTCGATGATGCGAACGCGTTCGACGCCTTTTCCAGGAAGGCCACCAACGCCCGCACGATTCGGATTGGCATTGGCAACCTCACCGCTCTGAACGTGGTTGCAATCGTCGTTATCGCTGCGCTCTCGGTTGGTATGTTCCGTGGCGCCGTGATGCGTAGGGTGCTTGATGAGTATGAGCGCAGCGTTCATGAGACAGCCGCCGGCCTCGACTGGTTGATGAGGTCGTTCGAACGCCGGGCGAGCCACGCGGTTCTGAACGAATCGTTTCAGAGGGAGATGTCGACAGCGGTGATGCGCTCTACGGGGGCGCCTCAGGCCGGTATGCCGACGCTCCTCAGGACCGACTTCTTTGGTGAAGGCGTAGGCTATGTGCGCGTCTACGACGTCGACGGAACCCCCTCATTTACTAGTGGTACGACGAGCGCGGACGCTGTCATCACTGATGCGGAGTTGGCGAATCTTGATTACCGGTTCCAACGAATCGACGTGATCGATACGCCGGGCGGTCCGCTCGTTCGCCTTCGTAAGCGCATCAACTACTACCCGCGGTCAGACGATCTGCTGCCCATGTTCAGCGTCCTTGGGTACTTCGAGCTGGGAATCGATCCGTTTTATACCAGAGCGCTTCAGACGCGTGGTGCAATCGAGGACGCGAGTGTCATGGTTCGCGGGACGGACGACGAGGTGTTGTTCGCGTCCCCTCCCGGAGACCTGAGTCTCGCCTCCCGGCGTCCGCATACCTTTGAGTCTTCGGCGCTCGACGGACTCTGGAATGTGGTTCTTGAGGTGCCCCGGTCGAGCGCCAACCTCTCCTTCGTGCCGGTCGCAATCGCAAATCTGATCGTCGCGCTCATCGCAATCATCATCGTACTGGTGGTCTCCGATCGGCACCGTACGTCGGTCGACCGGAGTCTGATGAGGCTCGACGAGGTACTGTGGACGCTATCCCTCGGCGAGCATCCGACAACCACGACCATTCAAGGCCAAGAGAGTGTGCAGTTCAGTGAGTTCGCGTCGCTGGCGAGGGCGTTCCGAGGCATGGTGCTTCGGCTACGCGAGATGGCGGATCAGCTTCGACGGGATGAGGTTGAGGCGGTCGACCTCCGGCGACGCGAGAGCTTGGCAATGCTCACCATGCTTCAGACTCAGATCAATCCGCATCTGCTTCACAACACGATGCTCTCCATCACCGCCCTCCTTCGCGCCGGGAAGGTGACCGACGGGATAGAGATGCTTCGAGCCGCCGCACAGTTCTTTCGTGCGACGCTCGGGTCGGGACGAGCCCAGACGGTTAGCCTCGAAGATGAGCTCAAGCACGTTGAAACCTACATTGGCATTCAGCGCTATCGGTACGAGGGCCGAATTCAGTACGACTCGTGTATCGATCCAGACTCGCTTCACGTCGATGTCCCCAGGTTCCTGCTGCAGCCGCTCGTGGAGAACAGCATTGAGCATGGAATGACACGGACGCGGCCCCTACACATCCAGGTTACCTGTTCGGTCGCGGGACGGGCTCTCCGAATCGTTGTGAGCGACGACGGCAAGGGTATGTCCGCCCTGGATCTCGAGCAACTGCGGCAGCGACTCGCAATGCGGAATCTTGACGGCCACATAGGGCTGGCTAATGTCTCTGATCGCCTGCGTCTGTTTGGTGGTGATGCTGCAATGCTGACTGTCGAAAGCGTTCTTGGCGAGGGGACAACGACGATTATT
>JANQQY010000451.1 GCA_028284845.1 Spirochaetales bacterium | reverse complement strand
TCGCAGACGATGTCAGGTCAAAGAGCCGGTTCACGTGGTCAGGATCCATTCCGATTCCGGTATCCGCAACGTGGAGCGTGACGGACTCGTCAGCGGCGGTAGCGGAGAGTGTGACCTCGCCGCCGGAGGGCGTGAACTTGATCGCATTGTTGACGAGGTTGCGGATGGCACCGCTGAGCGTGTCTCGGTCGACGTAGACGCTGATCGTATCGTGCACCGACATGCGAAGGAGCACGCCCTTCTGGTCGGCTACGGATCGGTAGACGCCAACCGACTCGTCGAGGAGTTCTTGGAGACGAATGGGCGCCGGTCTGAGCCGGAGCTCTTGGCGTTGATTGCGTGACCATTCAAGCAGATTCTCAACCAGATGATAGGTCGTCTCTGAGGACGAGTACAAATTCTCGATGAGTTCACGTTGTGTGCCGGAGTCGAGCGACGCATCCGGATCACGAAGCAGCTCGAGGGCGCCGAGCAGCCCCATAAAAGGTCCGCGCAGATCGTGACCAATGATGGAGAAGAGCCGATCCTTGGTCGCGTTGAGCTGATCGAGTTCTTCGCGCTGTCGCTTGATCGTGATATGCGCATTGATGCGCGCCAGTGCCTCCTCCTGGTAGAAGGGCTTGGTGATGTAGTCGACTCCACCGGCGGCAAATCCACGGACCTTGTCTTCCACGCCTGTGAGCGCGCTAATAAAAATAACAGGGATGTCGGCGGTTGCTTCGTCCGCCTTGAGCGCCTCACAGACCTCAAAGCCGCTCATTCCGGGCAGCATGATGTCGAGCAGGATGAGATCCGGAAGCTGCTCCCGAGCAAGGCGCACGGCCCGCTCCCCGTCTTGGCTCACAAGAACCTCGAAGCCCTCATCATCCAGATAGCGGTAGAGAACACCAAGATTGTTCGTGTTGTCATCCACCAGGAGGATCGAGGCGGTCGCCTTATCCATCTGCGACACCTGCCGGATCGTGGATAGAGCGGATAAAGGCAGCAAGCTCGTTCATCCGAAAGCCCTGCGCGAGTGTAGCAATACGTTTCGCGGCCGCGGCGTACTCCGGATGATCTGTCGCCAACGAATCGGCGGCCTGGATCGTGCGTCTGACGTTTCCGGACTCCACCGCCGCATCGATCTCGACGAGGAGTTCGCCGGGTATGTGGAGCCCATCGAGGTTCTCCGTCGGTTCTGCCGATTCCCGAGCCTTGTGCACCCACGTAACGCCGGTTGCTCGACGAATCGTTTCGAGCAGATCGGCCTGCTGGAACGGCTTGGGAAGGAACTCGGTGAAGCCGACGCGAAGACATTCGGCTCGGATCGCTTCAGCAACACTCGCCGAAACGGCGATCACAGGCACGTCGCTACCGCCTTCACCGGCCCGGATCTCGCGTATCGCATCAAAGCCGTCAAGGACCGGCATGACCAGATCCATCAGCACCACATCCGGTTGCGACTCTCTGACCGCTGCGACCCCGGCCTCTCCGTCCGGCGCCTCGATCACCGCGAATCCAAGGGGCTCAAGCATCGCTCGGGCGACCCCGCGGTTCTCGCGCTTGTCGTCCACCACAAGAATGCTCTTCCGTGGACCCGAGTAGCCGGTAATGCTGCTCGGCGCGACCGCTACCTCCGGAATGTCGTCGGTCTCCGGGAGCTCGATCTCAAACCAGAAGGTGCTACCGCTACCAAGCTCGCTCTCGACATGGACGTCGCCGCCCATCATCCGCACGAGACGCTGCACGATGGCAAGGCCAAGGCCGGTACCTTCCTCGGTCTGTACGTGTTTTGAGAGCTGTTTGAAGGGTGAAAAGACTTCCTCGAGTTGATCCGCGGGAATACCGGTCCCAGTGTCCTTCACCGCGAACCGAACCCTATCGCCCGATGGTTCAGCGATGAACTCAATCGATCCGGAATTCGTGAATTTGACCGCATTGTTCAAGAGGTTCAAAAGCACCTGTCGTAACCGTTTCTCATCTCCCAAGACCGCGCGCGGGAGGTCGGGCGAGAAGGTCGACGTGAGGACGAGGTTCTTGGCCCGCGCCTGAAGGGTGACAATATCCGAGATGTCGTCCAGGAATCCGACAAGCATAATCGCATCCGGCTCGAGCACGAGTCGTCTCGCTTCGATCCGTGATACGTCGAGAATATCGTTGATGAGGTTGAGAAGGTGCGTACCGCTTCGCTCGATGATGGCGACGGCCTCTCGCGTCTGTTCGTCGATCGAATCGTCACGTGCGAGGATCTGCGCATAGCCAAGGATCCCGTTTAATGGTGTTCGGAGGTCGTGACTGATGTTGGCCAGAAACTCACTCTTGGTCCTGCTGGCGGCCTCGGCTCGCTGCTTCGCCTCCGTCAGCTCGGCGTTCGCGCTCTGAAGCTGTTTGAAGCTGTCGCCCAGTCTCGAACTTGTCACCTTGAACGATTCGATCAGCGTATCGATCTCGTTGATTCGACTCGTTGGCCAGTCGATCGACTGCTGCGTCGTGACGCGCGAGGTCAGGTCCTTCGACACCTCGGTGAGCCTCGTGAGCGACCCCAGGAGCTTTCGGCTCAGGGCGCTCGAGAGGAAGATCGTGAAGACAACCACAACGAGCATGACGAGAAGCATCGCTCGGTATCTCTCGTTGAGCGAATCCTGATAGGGAGCGATGGGCGCCTGCAGGACGAGCATCCACGAGGCATTTGCACCCACGCGATCAATGGTGATGTACTCCGACTCCTGCCAGCGCTCCATGACCGAGCGGCGGGCGTCTGCTTCGGGCGTACGCAGGAAGAGATTGCGTGAGATTCGTTCCGCCTCGTGGGGCATCACCCGCGTGAAGTCGGAGAAGCTCTCAATGCTTGAGTGGGTGGTGGCGACGACGCGGTGACTGCCGTCCACGAGTGTCGCATCGAGCATCCATCGCCCGCTGACCCGAAAGAGCTCCTCGCGAAGCCGATCCACATTCACGAGCCCAAGAACAGCCCCGTAGAGGCTCTCGCCCCGTGTGATCGGCACGCCAAGGAAGACCACATCTTTGCCGTCAATGCGAATGACATTCGACGCGACACCGGAGAGCCCGGTCACCATGCGCGTGAAGTAAGGCCACTGTGCGAGTCGTGGATTCGCGAGAAGATTCTCCTCCTGCGTGCTCGGCTCTCCGGCAACCAGACGACCCAGAGGATCGACCACCGCAAGCGTTGAGAAGTCGCTGGTGGACATGTTGAGGAGCGCCATCTCACCGCGAAGGAGCTCAATCCGATCCGGATCATCCATGTTCACAAAGAGCGCAAGGGACTCAAGCGTCTGCAGATTCTCCTGAACCCAGGCGTTGATCGATTGACGGGCGGAGAAGGTAGTTACCTCGAGCTTGGAGGTCACGTCGGTCTCTACACGTTCCATCTCCGAACGAGCCGTGACAACGAGGATGGCCATTGCGGGCAGGAGTACAAAGCCGACCATCATCAGGAAGATCGCCTGCGAGAATCCAAATGGAGCGCGCCGATTCGAGCGATCGAGCTCTGGCCAGAAGTGCCGTGCGACCCCGATGATCACCGACGCGATAAGGGCGTTAACAATGCCGTTGATCGCCTGCTTGAAGACGACCAGTGCCGTGCTCTGGGGCGTGACGCCCATGATCACACCGTAGAAGAGGACAACCAGCGGCATGCCGACGGCGATCCAGAACATCGTGTCGAGAAGCATCAGGTTCTCTGACTTGCGCCGGTAGAGCAGACCAACGAGTAGCACCTCGAGCGTCATGATCACGATCGCATAGGGGTGATTCCACAGAACCGCCGTATGGGAGGCGATGACAAGCGCACTCACCGTCGCCGGTCCCCATCCCTGGTAGTGGAGAATGATCAGAGCAAAGACCGACCCAAAGAGAAAGTCGACATTGAAGAAGAGCGGGACCTGAAAGACGTTGGCGAGATAACCGAGTGCGGTAACGCCAATCCAGACAAGAGAAGAGGCGAGCGTAATCTGTCGCTTATCTGTCGCGACCACGATGTAAGGATACTTCTCCGGCGGCGATATGATGAACTCGGTTTCCCTTCACCTCGAGTCGCCCATCAGGAAGCAAGCCGGACAAGACGCCTTCAATGCGTTCGCCCGAGAAGCTCTCAATGTCGATCCGGCGGTCGCGAGCCCAGAGTCGTTCTTCCACGTCGCCCCGCCACATCCCTCTCCGGCGCACAAACGAGTCAATCACCTCGGCGAGGAGGCCGTTACGAAAGGCGACCCAGTCATCGGGTCCCGCCTCAACCTCACCTCCGGAGAGCAGGAGCGAGGTGGCTGTGGCGCTGATCTCGTCCGGAAACTCCGTCTGCAACAGGTTGATTCCAAAGCCGAGGTAGACCCACGGCGCATGGTAGTCGGCGAGGACTCCGGCGACCTTCTTGCCTCCGGCGAGGACGTCGTTTGGCCAGCGGATCTCTACCTGAGACATAGGGAGCCGAGTCTCGATGGAGCGCGCAACCGACGCCGCAAGTGCGAGCGAGAGCGTCGCCGGTTCCGGATCATCACAAAGCGCGATCGTCGCCATGAGACTCGTCCGAGCGGGAGCAATCCAGGTCCGCCCGTCTCTTCGGCCGCGGCCTGCCGACTGGAAGTCCGTCACAACGGTCGTGCCGTGAACGGCGCCGTCACGAACGAGCTCCTTCGCAAGATCCATCGTGGACCCAGTCTCTTCTACGAAGAACACTGGAGCATCCGGGTTGGCGGCAAGGCTGAGAGCGATTCGTTCCATGCCGGGAGCATAGCACCTTGATCGTGCATGAGGAGCGAACCATATTTGCCCCGTGGCACGAAACCCCCTTGCAGCCGGCCTCGAATCTGACGAAGTGGCGGAGCCGCTTGTCATCTTCATCTTTGGCGTCACCGGTGACCTGACTCGAAAGAAGCTAATACCGGCCCTCTTCTCGCTCTTTGTAAACGGCAGGCTCTCTGAAATTCGAATTGTCGGGTTCGCACGACGCGACTGGTCGGACGAGTACTTCCGCGAACAGGCCGCCGAGATGATCGAGGGGATCGCGGCGAGTGACGAAGAACGCCGTCGATTCATCAGCTCGCTGCGCTACCTCTCATCCACCTTTGAGGATGCTGCCGGATACCAGCGGATCCCCGAGTTCTGCAATGGTTTTGTGAATCGGCTCTACTATCTCTCGACTCCTCCCGGCGCCTACCCGGCGGTTATTGAGAATCTTGGCGAAGCGGGACTTGCGGCGGAGAACGGTGGATACACCAGAATCATTGTGGAGAAGCCGTTCGGACGTGACCTCACATCGGCACGAGAGCTCAACCGAACACTGCTCTCCTACTTTGACGAGCAGCAGATCTACCGAATCGACCACTACCTTGGTAAAGAGACCGTCCAGAATATGATGATGCTTCGGTTCGGGAACGGGATCTTCGAACCGATCTGGAACTCACGCTACATCGACCACGTTCAGATCACAGTCGCAGAGAACGCGGGCGTTGGTACGCGTGGAAACTACTATGAGCGCTCGGGCGCACTCCGCGACATGATCCAGAACCACGCATTCCAACTGCTCGCCGTGACCGCAATGGAGCCCCCAAACGACACAAGGCCGGAGAGCATTCGCGGCGAGAAGCTCAAGGTGATCCGAGCGCTCGACGACGTGACCCTCCGTGCGCCCGACGAGAATATCGTTCGGGCACACTACATCGCGGGCGTCGTAGACGGCGAGCCGGTCGAAGGCTATCTGGATGAGGAGGGCGTGGATCCGCTGAGTCGGACCGAAACCTATGTCGCGCTTCGCGTGGAGCTCGATACCTGGCGATGGGCGGGCGTACCCTTCCTGCTCCGAACCGGAAAACGGCTCTCGCGCAAGATCACGGAGATTGCCATTCACTTCAAGCTGCCGCCCCTCCGACACTTTGGGGCGGGACCTCATGGCGCTGCCAACAATGTCCTGGCGATTCGGATCCAACCGGACGAGGCAATCTCACTGACGATGAACGCGAAGATCCCCGGCTACGCCACTGCGGCCCGGCCGGTTAACATGGACTTCACCTATGGCACCTCGTTCGGAAAGGCGGTACCGGAGGCGTATGAGCGGCTCCTCTTTGACGCGATGAAAGGAGACAACACACTCTACACTCGCCGGGATGAGATCGAGGCCTCTTGGGAGTTCATCTCCCGAATTCTCGATTTCTGGTCGACATCTGATCGCCCGCTTGCCTCATACGAGGCCGGGAGTGCCGGACCACCGGAGGCGCAAGGTCTGCTTGGTAGCGCCGACCGACGCTGGAGGAAGCTATGAGAGTCGATGCCGTTGCCGTAGATCAGGAGCTCTCGCGACTCCAGAGAGAACTCACAAACTCTGATGTGCGAACGAGTCTCTTCAACCTGGTTGTCATGAGCCCGGACGCCGAGCGCGCCATGGTCGACGAGGCGCTCACCTACATCCTTGGCAAGCGAGCGGCACGCGTGATCCACGTCGTGTCCACTGACGCAGCGGAGAGCTCGCTTGAGGTCTCCGCGCGCTGCTTCATCGACCACGAGAAGCGCGGCGTCTGCTTTGAAGAGGTCATCATCACCAACGGAACTGACGGCGCGGGAGGCGCCCCCGGAAGCTGGACCCCGCTCCTGATCCGCGACATCCCAACCTTTGTCCTCTGGCTTGATCGGGTCTCCGGCAACGAGGAGCTCTTTCGCCATGCCCAGAACCAGTCGGACAAGGTGATTGTGGACGGCGATCTATCGGTTGAACGTGGCGACACGGCGGTCGCATTGATCCGTCATCTCGCAGAATCGGCACGCGACACATCAGCGCCGTTGATCGACTTCAGCTGGAAGCGCCTTCTTCCGGCGCGAAAACTGCTCGCGGATGCGTTTGACGCGCACCCCGGAAGATCGAACGAGATTGCGCGAGTTGAGGCTCGGGGACTCGCGCCGATGTCCGGAGAACTGCTTCGTCTCTGGCTGAGCGAGCGCCTTGGATGGAAGTCGGTGCCGGGTGGTGGAATGGTCGATCTGTGCGATCGGACGGTGGAGGTATCCGTTGCCCGGGAGGCTGATGATTGCTTCCTGGGGCTCTCCGTTACTCTCCACGACGGAACAGAGATATCGCTCACGACCGGCGTGGACGGCTGCACAGATGTTGATTCGCCCGAGGGAGCCTCCTCGCGTGTTCTCCATCTCCCGTCGAACGGCGAGATCTTGCTTGAGGAGGTCGACGCGGTCTCTGCCGACGGCTACTACGTCGCGGCTCTCCTTCAGTCGCTAGAGCTCTACGAAACCGACGCTAAGCAACGATAATCGCTCAGATAATCGCCCTGGCTCTTGATAGCCGGACCGCCGTACTGTAAATTTATGCACTCATTTAGTATATTATTGCAATACGGGGACGGATGTGAGAGAGCGGGCGGAGCGGTTAAAGACGGTACGTCGGATTATCAAAGAACACCGAATCACAAGTCAAGAGCAGCTGCTCACCATCCTCAAGAATGACGGCTATGTCGTTACCCAGGCAACGCTCTCGCGAGACCTGAAGCTTCTCAAAGTCGGCAAGATCTCAGAGGGTAGTAACGGCTACTACTACACCATGCCCACGGAGGAAGAGCTCAGGGAGAATCACCAGAACTTCCTCCACGACCTGAGGCGTGGTTTCCTCTCAATCGAGTTCTCCGGAAACCTGGGGATTCTGCGGACCATCGCAGGTCATGCCGACACAGTGGGCATCGCGCTCGACAATCTTGGTGCGGAGCAGATTCTTGGGACAGTCGCGGGTGACGACACCGTCCTCGTCGTCATTCGCGAGAATACGCCGCAGGCTGAGGTCCTTGATCAGCTCCGGGAATGGCTGCCGGAGGCGGGCGTCTAAATGACGATCACTGTCCTTGGGAGTACCGGATACACCGGAATGATGATGCTTCGGATTCTCGCCGATCATCCGGATGTCACGATCATTGTACCGGTTTCCAGTTCCCGCGCCGGCGAGTCGGTGCGCCTCCACGATCCCGGGCTGGCGCCGTCGATCTCTGCGAAGCTTGAGCGGACCGGCGGCAACTATGCGACCCTGGAAGAGGGCGTAGAAAGGACCGACGCGATACTCTGCGCGCTGCCGCACGCGGCGGCAGCAGCAACGATTGGCCCGCTCGTTGGATCGGTGCCCATCATCGATCTCTCGGCAGACTTTCGCCTGAACGACACTGCGATTTACGAATCGACCTACAAGACCAAGCATCCCCACCCGGAATTGATTGGCACGGCGGCCTACGGTCTGACCGAGTGGAACCGAGAGACGATCCGGAGTGCGTCGATTGTGGCCTCGCCCGGCTGCTATCCCACAGCGACTCTGCTTCCTCTGCTCCCTTTCAGGGACATCGTGAAGGCTCCTGTCATCGTCAACGCGATCAGCGGCCTTTCGGGCGCCGGTCGCAAGGAATCAACCAACCTCCTCTTCAACGAACGCTCTGAGAACGCGAACGCCTACAATCCCGGGCGATCACATCGCCACGTACCGGAGATTGAGCAAGAGCTCGGCATGGAGATTCTCTTCACGCCCCACCTTGCTCCCATGAAGCAAGGAATGGTCGCGACCATCACGGCGGAGCTCACCGGGACGATCTCGCAGGCTGAAGCCGAAGATCGCATCAGGAGTGCGTACGAGGGCTCGCCCTTCGTCGGCTTTTCAGCACGGAAGATCCCCGAGACCCGGGACGTACGGAACACCAACCGCTGCGACATAGGCGTCCTTGCGCACGAGTCACACCTGCAACTCTTCTCAGCAATCGACAACCTCTACAAGGGTGCTTCGGGTCAGGTGATCCAGAATCTCAACATCCGGCTTGGGCTCCCGGAGACGCGTGGACTCAGGGAAAGCGGGGAGTATTAAGTGACCCCCATAACCCTTCTCAAATTGGGAGGCGTCGCCGCATCAGATACGGCGGTCCTGGCTTCTCTTGGTCGAGACGTTGCGCGCTTGGAAGGCTCCGCGGCCATAGTGCACGGGGGTGGAAAGGAGTTGACCCAGATCAGTCAGCGTCTTGGACACGACGCTACCTTCGTGAATGGCATTCGGATGACGAACGAAGCTGAGATGGACGTCGTGGACATGGTCTTGGGCGGGCTCGTGAACAAGCGCATCGTTCGGACGCTGATGCAAGCCGGCCTCCGGGCTGTGGGCGTATCCGGAGCAGATGCCGGAATGGTCACCGGGAACCAGCTTCACGGCGAGACCGGCGCACTCACCAGAACCGCTACCGTCTTGAGCGCCGAGCCCACACTCCTTCGCGATCTCTGGGCGGGCGCCTACACCCCCGTCATCTCGCCGGTCTCGGCTAGCGAGGACGGTACAGCCGTCAACATCAACGCAGATGACGTCGCGCTCGGCCTGGCGGAGGCAACCAGCTCAACCTATCTGGTCTTCCTCTCAGACGTACGTGGAGTCGTGATCGACGGAGATGTCGTCAACTCGCTTACACCGCTCATGGCAGAGGCTCAGATCGCCTCAGGTGAGATCACCGGCGGAATGATTCCCAAGGTCCGGAACGCAATAGGCGCGCTTAACCACGGCGTGCGTCACGTTGTGATTGGAAACTACGAAGGCTCCGGCGACCTTGAGCGACTTCTCGAGGGAACCAAGGGCACAACTATCCTGAACCAGGAGGACGAGTGAGCACAGTACACAACCCACCATTCGCGAAGAACTACTCGGTGGAGATGCTGCAGGTCGATCATGGACGCGGCGTCGAGCTCTGGGATGCCGGCGGCAAGCGCTACCTCGACCTGGGCGCGGGCATTGCCGTGAACGCCTTGGGATACGGCCGGAAGGATCTCGCGCGTATCGCCTCGCGCCAGATGCGAAAGCTCATCCACATCTCGAACCTGTACGCCACGGCGCCCTCTATTGAATGCGCGTCAACGCTAATTCGAGTCACTTCAGACATCAACTCGTTCGCAGCCGTTCAGTTTGGGAATAGCGGCACCGAGGCAAACGAGGCGGCGCTCAAGTACGCCCGTCTCTACGCTCGCGCGAAGCGTGGGCCTGGACACCACAAGATCCTCGCCTTGGGAAACGGTTTCCACGGACGCACGATGGGCGCCCTGTCAGCGACGCCTACGAAGAAGTACTCAGAGCCGTTTGAGCCGCTGGTGCCGGGGATGGACTCAGTGCCGTTCAACGATCCGGACGCACTTGAGGCAGCAGTGGATGAGAGCTTTGCGGCGGTCATTGTGGAAGTCGTGCAGGGCGAGGGCGGGTTGCGCGTGATGGAGCCAGGGTTCGCCGAGCGGCTCAACGAGGTGTGCGCGAAGCACGACGTCATCCTCATCGCGGACGAAATCCAGACTGGACTGGGTCGAACGGGCAGACTCTTTGGGAGCTCACTCGTCGGTCTTTCGCCGGACATCATGAACTTCTCCAAGCCGCTTGCCGGTGGGCTTCCCCTCTCTGCGACGATGATCCCTGCAAAGGTGAACGACCTTCTGCACCCGGGCGATCACGGCACGACCTTTGGTGGCGGTCCGGTCACGACCGCAGTGGCTAACCACGTGGTGAAGACGATCTCTGATCCCGCCTTTATGGCCAGGGTCGCTGAGCGAAGCATGCAGTTCACGGGACTGCTGGATGAGCTTGTGACCGCGAAGAGCGAGATCGCAGAACGAAGAGGCGTTGGTATGCTGCAGGGTCTCGTGGTAGAAGCCGACGATCCAAAGGCGCGGGTGGCCGCAATCATGGCGGCTTGCGCGGAGAAAGGAGTGCTGCTCCTCCGATCGAGTAGCAACGTTGTTCGAATGGCACCGCCGCTCATTCTGGGGCAGACCGACCTCGAGCGCGGCATTGAAGTTCTCGCATCGGTAATGGAGTAGAGGTAGCATGGCAGACAAGATTAAAAAGATCGTTCTCGCGTACTCAGGCGGACTCGATACATCGATCATCATCCCCTGGCTCAAGGAGCACTACGATGGGGCGGAGATCGTTGGTATCTGCACCAATGTTGGGCAGGACGAGGACTTTGAGAACATGGAGGCGAAGGCGCTCGCCTCCGGCGCGAGCAAACTCTACATCCGCGATGTCCGCGAGGAGTTCGTGAGCGACTACCTCTTCCCAATGCTCCGGGCCGGCGCGATCTATGAGGGCAAGTATCTGCTGGGAACCTCGATCGCGCGTCCGCTTCAGGCGAAGCATCAGGTCGAGATCGCCCTGGCTGAGGAGGCCGATGCAGTCGCCCACGGTTGCACCGGCAAGGGTAACGACCAGGTCCGCTTCGAGCTTACCTACAAAGCCTTGGCGCCGCACCTCAAGGTGATCGCACCATGGCGCCTCTGGGACATACGGAGTCGTGAGCAGGCGATCGACTACGCCCGGGCACACAATATTCCACTAGGCGACGTAACCAAAAAGAACATCTACTCCAGAGACTGGAATATCTGGCACATGAGCCACGAGGGCGGCGAACTTGAGAACACGTGGACCGAGCCGAACGCAGAGATGTACCGTCTCACGAAGTCTCCCAAGGACGCCCCGGACCAAGAGACCGAGGTGACGATCGACTTTGAACGCGGGTTTCCGGTTGCTGTCAACGGCGAACGCATGAAGCCGCTCGACCTCCTGGACGCTCTCAACAAGCTTGGAGCGGAGAATGGGGTTGGCCGCACCGACCTCGTGGAGACTCGTCTCGTTGGAATGAAGAGCCGCGGGGTCTACGAGACTCCCGGTGGGACAATCCTCTTCAAGGCACTCCGAGAGCTCGAGATGATCACCCTCGATTTCGACACCTTGAGCCTCAAGAACCAGATGGCTCTGCGCTATGCCGACATCGTCTACGCCGGGAAGTGGTTCACTCACTTTCGCGAGTCGATGGACGCCTACATGGAGAAGGCAGCCGAGTACGTGACCGGTTCGGTGCGGCTCACCCTCTACAAGGGAAACATCATCACCACCGGCCGCCAGAGCGGCTACTCGCTCTACCTTGAGGATCTCGCAAGCTTTGGCGAGAGCGCCTACGATCACGCGGACGCGACCGGCTTTATCAACCTCTACGGTCTCGCTACCGGGGTTGCTGCGATCGTCCACAAGAACAAGCAGGCGAACGAGGGCCCCGCGGTTGAGATGAGGGCGATGGCGGGGTTCCATGAGCGTTGAGTTCAACAACCTCGACACGACGGAGGCGTGGGCGACTCTCTCCGGGCTTCCGAAGGTGCAGCTCCGGAGCGTGTTGACCGCCGATCGCGTGAATCGCTTCGAATGCACCTACGAGCTTGGAGCAGGCGAGTCGCTCGACTACAACTACGCCGCGAAGGCCGTCTCTGCCGAGATCATCGATGCGCTTGGTGCGCTTGCGGAGGAGCAGGAGCTCATCGCGAAGTACAAAATGATCGCGAGCGGCGAGGTCATGAACACCGGCGAGGGCCGGATGGTGCTTCACCATCTCTGTCGGGGCGAGCTGGCCGGTAGCGTGATGCACGAGGGACGCGACCTCCGAGCCTTCTACGAGGAACAACGGTCGCGATTCTCTGAGTTTGCGAACGGCGTGCACGGTGGCACGATCACCGGTTCAACGGGCAGGCGCTTTGAGAGCGTCGTACAGGTTGGCATTGGTGGTTCCGATCTTGGTCCCCGGGCACTCTTCCTCGCACTCGAAGGCCACGAGTTCTCTCACGCCGGCGAACAGCGCCGCGGTCCGATCCTTGAGACACGATTCATCTCGAACGTTGATCCGGACGACGCAACTGCGGTCCTCCAGGGACTCTCCGCGGAGTCCACACTCTTTGTCCTTGTCTCCAAGAGCGGAACAACGCAGGAGACTCTGACCAACGAGGCCTTCGCTCTTGCGTGGCTCGAGTCGCACGGCATTGCCTCGCCAAAGAAGCACGTCGTTGCCGTGACGAGTGAGACGAGCCCACTCGCCACCTCGAGCGACTATCTCGATTCGTTCTACATCGACGACTTTATTGGTGGGCGATACTCAAGCACCAGCGCCGTGGGCGGCACGATCCTCTCACTCGCCTATGGTCCAGAGGTATTTGCCGAGATCCTCGAGGGCGCGCACGCGGCAGACGTGGCGGCCCTTGAGTCAGACGTGCGGAGAAACCCGGCACTCTTGGACGCCCTGATGGGAGTCTACGAACGGAACGTCTTGGGCTTCCCGTCAACGGCGGTGCTCCCCTACAGCCAGGCACTCGTGAGGTTTCCGGCACACCTTCAGCAGCTCGACATGGAAAGCAACGGAAAGCGCGTGAACAGAGAGGGCATGCCTCTCAACTACGCCACGGGACCTTCGATCTTTGGAGAGCCGGGAACCAACGGCCAGCACAGCTTCTACCAGCTGCTTCATCAGGGAACTGACATCGTGCCGTTACAGTTCGTCGGCTTTGGGTCGCCGCAATATGGAGAGGACATCGAATTCGGGGGATCAACGAGTCAGACAAAACTCAACGCCAACTTAGCCGCTCAGATCGTGGCGTTCGCAACCGGCAAGAATGACGAGAACCCCAACAAAGAGTTTCCCGGCGAACGCCCGAGCAGCCTTATCTGGGGAGAGCGACTCACGCCTCGCGCACTCGGGGCCCTTCTGGCTCATTTCGAGAACAAGGTGATGTTCCAAGGACTCGCCTGGAACGTGAACTCGTTCGATCAGGAAGGGGTACAGCTGGGGAAGGTCCTTACCAAGCAGGTGCTTGGGAGCGAAGCGATCGATCCGGTGCTCGCGGCATTTGCCGCGAAGACTGGAGTGCGGTAGGCCAGTCACGTCCAGGAGGCGCGCCGTCTATCATAGATTCGGTAGAGCCCGACTTTACGATGCCTTAGAGATCCGCCAGCAAACTCGACGCGGCGGTAGCCGCAGGCGTTCCAGGAAGTGTTCGACTTGCTCTTCCCAGGTACTCGCGAGCAAGCCCAACCATGCCCATGCCGTCGTAGGCAATCCCCATGAGGAGCTCGGCCGATTGGATATCGGCAGAATCGTAGGTGATGTCGTCCGCGAGAAGGCCCAGGTAGTCGATCGCCTCGTCGTAGGCGAAGCTCTCAACGAGGAGTTGCCCAAGGGCGATCGTGTGACTCGCGAAGAAGGTAGTCTCCGGGTCCGGACCGATCTCCTCAAGGAGTTCAAAGGCCTGAACAGGCTCTCCTATGAGTGACGACGAGTAGCCGTAGTAGAAGGCTGCTATGCTGTACTCATCATCCGTGATCGCGTAGTCGTACGCCTCCTCAAAGACGTAGTAGGCGTCCATGAAGTCGCCCTGATTCAGGTACTCGACTCCTTCCTCGATCAGATCGTCGATGGCCTCGCCGCCTGCCCAGGTAGGTGTGTTCTGATTGACAGCTTCGCTTGCGCGTGCGCCTCCGGCCACCGTCTCGGTAGGCTCGTCCGTCGTGCCGCTTAATCGGCCAATTCGACCGAGTACCATTCCTCCAAGACCCGCGGACGCCGTTCGCCCGGTAGTCTCAATGAGGTCGGCAACCTCGTACGTGCCTGCCCTCGAGAGCTTCACGGTATTGGAACCGCTCGACAGTTCTGCATACGAGTCATCAGCGAGTCGGATCTGATCGCCGTCGTCCACAGCATCGCCAATGAAGAGTTCGTACCAGACGCCACCGTCGGAAACCTCGAGCACGCCGTCCACGAATCCGACGATCGCTTCGGCTGCCGCGAACGCGGAGAGGAGGAACCCCAACAGAAGGAGAATGGCGAGTCGCTTCATAACTCAGAATATATCACTGGGATTCTCAGGAACCCACTAGCGGCGCGAAACGACGATTCCAAGTACGAGACCAAGGACGGCGCCCCCGGCACCCGTTAAAAGAATGTTCCTTCGGATTTCGGCGAACTGACTAACCTCGCTGAGGAGCGAGCCGACGATATCTTGAGGCTGACTGAGGAGGTCTTGGATGCCAATCATCTCGTTGGTGATCGGCCAACGCGCAAAGATGAAGTAGCCCACCACGAGCCCGACGATGCCGAGTACGACCAGGAGTAACAGAGCATTCTTCATAGTCCCTCACCTCGCGGCACCATACCACACCTCGGTGGGCGCGTATATTGACAGGCAATGAACCCATACGGGGTGGCACTCGAAGCAGCACGAGGTTCAGCTGACTTCATCGACCTCATTGACACCAACTTTCATCGCTGCGGACTCGCTCCGGACCCCGCGATGCTCGCAGAGGCGTTCGGCGCGTACCTGGGTGGACCGAATCGAAGCTACTCGCCGGACCCGGCCGGATCGGCAGCGCTTCGGTCTGCTCTCAC
>JANQQY010000444.1 GCA_028284845.1 Spirochaetales bacterium | reverse complement strand
GTTACGGTTCCCATCCACGTAGTACCAATCGATGGGGGCGACGCTCTCGTCCTCCGGCATCGCGTGGAAGACGCGAACGTATTCGGCGTTCCGGCTGCGCAGATTCTCGTTCTGCTCAGACTTCCAGTTGTTCGCCACGAGAATGTCGGTGTAGCCGCCGGCACGATTCTCGATGTACCCGTAGGCAAGCATCGCGTGGTGAAGATCCGGACCCATCAAGCCGACGACGACCGGTCGTCCCAGTTCGACCGCTGCACGCACCTCACCAACGGTCTCGCGGGCCAGGTCGAGATCCGGCGCCGGAGGTGGCGCAAAACTGATACCTCCCTGCAGGAAGTGCGAGAACGCCATGTCGAGCTGCAGATAGTTCAGCGCTCGCTGGTTGAGGGATGACCGAAGGCGTATGTCGTACGGTTCGTCATAGTAGCTCGGCAACTGATCGGGCCAGAGCCAATAGCGAAGCTCAGATCCGGCAAAGGCGTAACAACGACCACTTCGAGCGCCAAAGTACTTGTACATATGATCAATCAGGACGACCATTTCGGCGGTTTCGCGATCACCAAATCGATCCGCGACCCAGCTCTCAAGGATCTCACCGTAGGTGCCAATGACGCTCTCGTAGTCGGCATTGTTGCCAAACCGAAGGTTGGAGCTGCCCCAAATCCAATCAACGAACCCAATGGAAAACAACGAGGCTTCGTGGCGAAGGTAGCCCTGCGGAGAATCGCCGCCCGGTGGTACGAACTCTGCTTCCACTTCCAGGTCGTAGGCGCCCGGCCCAAGAAACGGGGATACCTGGAGCTCTAGTGCGGTACGATCATTGTCGACCGGGATCTCGAACCTCTGTAAGGACGCGCCACCGGTCACGCTCACACGACGGAGCGATGCGTCCGGGTCTGGGATGGTTAGCTCAAGGAGGAGCGGACTACCACTGAAAGAGAGAATCTCAGGAGCGGTGGTTGGCTCGTGAGCGCCCGCAGTTGCAACACATGCAAACAAGAGCGGCACCAGTCGAATCCGTCGCATACGAGGAGTATATCGCAACCACAATCCACTCCCGGTCAACGTCGTGAGACCCGCGGGAGTGACCTATTCGAACGCGAACCGAGCCAGGACCGGATCGTGATCGCTGTAGCGCTCTTCATAGAGGAACTCTGCGTACCGATGGACGTAGTCGACCGGCTCAACCAAGAATTCCCGGAGCGCTTCGCTCACCAGAATATGATCGAGCGCTTGTGAGTTTCCTTCCCAGATGTAGCTGTAGACCTCTTCCGGCGGCAGATCGTCCGCCAGGTTCACGAGCTCATTCCCAAGGACGGCGTCCAGCGCGGGTGTGAAGGCGAAATCGTTGAAGTCACCGCCGACCACGACCAGTGCATCGGGATTCTCTACGAGTACGGCCGAGACGTAGGCGTTGACCGTTTCCGCCTGAGGAATCCGCTCTCGCTCCGAGTTGAGAACCGGAGGTTGGACTCTCCCGAAGAGCCCGGCATCTCCGCCCTTGCTCGAGAAATGTAGGCTCACAGCGAGAATCGTTCTGCCCCGGAACCGGAACTGCGCAGCGACCGGCTTACGTGAATTGATAAATGCACGAGCGTCCGGTGAGATGCGTTCCAAGGTTCCCGGTAGCAGTTCGACCCTGTCGACGCGATAGAGAAAACCCGGCCGGATATTCGCGTTGGGCGCCCCTCCGTCCCGGTTGTTTTCCGGAGCGATATCGATGTAGGCGTATTCCGGCATCGCAGACCCGGCGCCCAACGAGCGGGAGGCCTCCGAGAGTGCATTGATCAGAACGCGCGCGGTCTCGGCGGAACTGGTGTCGCCGCTTCGGCCGGGACCGTCGCTGTCCTGGATCTCGCTGAGAAGAACGATGTCAGGAGCGTCGAGACCAAGGACGATCGTTTCAGCGATGTCGCGAACCTTCGCTTCGTCGCTCACCGCGGAGAGATTCTCCACATTGAAGGCCGCCACCGAGAGTAACGCGTCGGTCTCAACGCCTGCATCGCGAGCAACCTCTGCGACCGGTCGAGCAAGCTCACGCTCGAGACCGGCCGGTTCAACTCGCGGGAGCTCTTCCAAGGGAAGCAACTTGTAGTTGGAGAACGAGTAACTGACGATCCCACGGATCGACTCGAGAAACCGGTCGCCAACTACCGGGAACGGGATATCCCGCTGGAAGTGGATGATGTCCTCTTCAAGGTAATCGATGAGGAGACGCTCCGGATTGAAGTCTCCCTCACGAACAGCGATGCCGCCTCTGGGCGTTCGAACTGAGGCGTGTGCACCATCGTCCGGGAGCACCCAGATCTCGCCGTAGCGGGTGTGGATGGTTCCGACTGAAACGGGATCATTCACCTGGACAAGCATGCCTTCGAGACTCTCATAGAAATCGAGGGCGTCCTCGTCAGGGTCGAAGGGACTCTCCTCAGCGTAACCATCTGCATCATTGCTGATAATCTGCTCTGGCGGGATTCGACCGCCGGTGCCCAGGATCACGGGCGCGGGTAGCGGCTGCCCGGTGGCCAGAAGCGTGATGTCAGGCCGCTTTAACGTGGTGACCGGGAGATTGCCGCTCGAGCGTCCACCCGGCCAGTCCTCCCCTACCCTGCCCTCGAGCTCAACAAGATCCCCCACACTCACCGAAGGTCTCCGAATCGTCTCGACGTAGATTCCCTCGCTCGTCGCGAGATCTCCGTCGGGCTGGTCGCTCTGAAGGTAGAAGCCGCGGATTGTGAGCGCCGTGACGACTCCACGCGTCCGCACGGTCTCCCGATCGTAGGCGGAGAGATGTGATGCGCCCTGAATCTCGTGCACCCCAAGGAACGGAACCTCTTGTGCGACGAGGGCGGGGAGGACCAGCAGGAAGAGGATGACGGGAACGAGCGAAGATCGGACAGGAGAGGTGATCATGCGGACAATCACCACGGGAATGTGAGGATTGTGTGAGGGTCGATTCGCCCGCCGTTTACACCGTCGCCATGCCGCGGCACAATGGGCCATGTCTGAATCAGCCGTCCTCCCAGAACGCCCCGGATCAGGTACTCAGCCTCGAGTCGTACTCGACACCGATACGTACAACGAGATCGACGACCAGTTTGCCCTCGCCTACCTCCTGCGAGCCACGGACAAGGTCCGAGCGGAGGCCATCTACGCGGCGCCGTTTCACAATAAGCGATCCGAGTCGCCGGCCGACGGCATGAACAAGAGCTTCGAGGAGATCGAACAGCTACTCGAGCGACTGGGGCAACCGGAGTTCCCCCACTTCAAAGGTTCGCTTTCTACGCTTTCTACGGATAGCTCTCCCGTCGATAGCCCGGCAGCACGAGATCTCGTCGAGCGCGCCATGTCGGCGACGCACTCTGACCGGATCACGGTCATCGCGATTGGTTGCATTACAAACGTCGCCTCTGCGATTCTCATGAAGCCCGAAATCACCGAGCGTATCGCCGTGGTCTGGCTTGGCGGCAACTATCCCTACTATCCGCACAACCAGGAGTTCAACTTCAACGGAGACATCCGAGCCGCCCGTGCCGTCCTCGACTCAGGCGTGCCGCTCTACATCGTGCCTGCAATGGGAGTATCGAGCCATCTGACCTCCACCCGAGAGGAACTTGCGGCATACATGAACCTCGACGACCCGCTCTGTCGATTCCTCTACGATCGCTTCAGCGCATACGGCCCTGCCGACGAGGTGTGGGCGAAGCAGATCTGGGACATTGGCGGAATCGCCTGGGTTGTGAACCCGAAGACCGTTCGGAGCTTTGCGATACCGGCTCCACGAGTTGCGGCCGACGGCTCCTACATTCACGACCCTCGAAGGCACTCGGTCAGATTCGCCTACGATCTAGACCGAAACGCGATATTCAAGGATATGTTCGCACGGTTGGCGCAGTGACCTACGATGTCGCGGTGATAGGTGCCGGCATCGCCGGCCAGGTGTGCGCCAACTACCTCGCAAAAGCCGGCAAACGGGTCGTGATGCTCGAGCAGAATCACCACGCCGGGGGAAACATGTCGGGGTTTCACCGGAAGGGATTCTACTTTGACGGCGGAGACCAATCGTTTGAGAGCCTTGGAATCGTGCTCCCAATCCTACGGGAGCTGATCGACGTTGGGCCGGACGACTTCATCAAGGCTCGCTACCGGATGGTAAGCCCCGACTTCGATTTTTTCATCGAGTCGCCGGAGCAGGTCGAGGGCGAGCTTCAGGCCGCCTTTCCGAAGGAGACGGGCATCGCACCGCTCTTTCGCGAGATCAAGGATGTCTCTCGGTTTCTGGCCTCGAACTATGATCCCTGGGACTTTCCGCTTCTCAACCACACGGGGTTCGCAAACACCGCACGCATCGCTCCGTGGATACCACGCTTAAAACGCTGGTCTACCTTCAGATACCGCGAAGAGGCGTGCGCGGTCATCAACGACCCGCGACTTCGCAACTGGTTCACCAACGTAGGCTACTTCCGGATGCCCTATCTCTTCTTCGCGGGATTCTGGCACATCTGGGCCAACGACTACTGGTACCCAAAGGGCGGAATGCAGGCGCTGCATGACCGACTCACGGAGGCCTTTGAGCGGGCGGGCGGTGAGGCGCGGTTCAGGACCACGGTGGAACGAATCGAGGTGCTATCGAGCGGTCGAGCCCAGGGCGTGATGACGACAGACGGCGAGCTGAT
>JANQQY010000407.1 GCA_028284845.1 Spirochaetales bacterium | reverse complement strand
GTCCTGGAGTTCACGAGCGAGGTACCTGCCCAAGTACTCGCCCGAATTCGGAGGGTAGGGCCACCCGTATCTGACGGAGGGGAGGCGGAGCATCCCGCTGGTCCGATTCTTATCCTCGGTGGCAGCCACCTCTATGCGGAGTTCGCCGCCGCAGATCTGATTGACGAGTGGCACCTAACGGTTGAATCCTGCTTGTTCGGAGCCGGTCGCCCGCTTTTGGCGCAGCCGCTACGGCAATCCTATCCGTTGAAGCTCGCTGAGTCGCGTCTCCTCAATGATTCCACGCTCTGGCTTCGGTATGTCGTGCCTCGGTTCTCCCGGGGCACAACCGATCGTATACTGAGGCCGTGAGCGATCAGGCAGTGGCACCACAGAGACGTCCCCTCCTCAGATTCATCGCGGGACTCGTGATTGTGGCGGTCCTTCTGGCGGCAGGCCTCCTCGTTGTTCTTGGCCTTGTTGACGGCGTTCTCTTCCGGCCGACTCGTCCTAATGCTACCGAAGCGTCACCATTTGTGCTGGAGATTCGGCCGAACCAGAGTCTGCGCTCGGTCAGTAGGGCACTGGCCAACGAGGGGCTGGCTCGAAGCGCCATCATTCTCGAGATCTACGGGCGCTCCATGAGTCTTGATTCCCGGCTCCAAGCCGGCCGATACCTCGTCTCTCCCGCGATGGCACCTGCTGAGATTCTTGAGAAGATCGCGAATGGAGATGCCGTCTTTGATGTCGTCACGGTTACGATTCCGGAGGGCTGGAGCCTGAACGACATTGAGAACTACTTCGAATCGATCGGTCTGTTTTCAAAGGAACGCTTCGCTGAGGCGGCCGTTATGCAGCCCGCCTACCGGGACTTTGTGCTCGTCCAGGATCTTGAGGACGACACGATTCTCGACGGATATCTCTTTCCGGACACCTATCGGCTCTTTGAGGACAGCACGCCGGAATCGGTCGTTCGCAGGATGCTCGCGAATTTTGATCGGAGGCTTACGCCCGAACTCAGGGCGGAGATCGCCGGGAGCGGCAAGACACTCCACGAGGTCCTCACGCTCGCCTCGATTGTTCAGGGAGAGGCGACGGACGCGGGCGAGATGCGCGATGTCGCGGGTGTCTTCACGAATCGGCTCCGCGACGGGATCCGGCTTGAGTCGGACGCAACGGTCAACTATGTCCTTGGCACCAGCAAGCGGCAGCCGACCTTCGCGGACACTGAGGTAGAGCACCCCTACAACACGTACGAGAATCACGGGCTTCCACCCGGCCCGATTGGGAATCCTGGGATCGAGGCCATTGAGGCGAGCCTCAACCCGTCGGTCCACGACTTCTTCTTTTTTCTTCATCCGCTTGGCCAGCCGATCGTGCTCTCACGCACCTTCGCAGAGCATCTGGAGAACAAGGCGAGATACCTGGACTAGTTCTCCTGCTGGAGCAACCACGCGCGCACACTCTGTTCAAGATCTCGCGCCTGTGGCTGACCCAACGTCTCCCGAACGAGCCATGGTTTCACGACCTCATCCAGGATGTACCCCCAAAACCGAGGACTCGGTGGAGGGAAGACAAGTGATCGCGCGCCCGGCACGAGCTCCTCTATCTCCGGGACAAACTCCGGGAGGATCCTCTCGTTGACCTCCCACAGGGAAGAAAACCCATTCGCAAAACCGAAACTTCGTACACGCTTGGAGGCTGCACTCTCCAGGACCGCCCGTTGGAACTCCGGGGTCACGAGTGTCTGCAGAAACTCAGATGCTGCGGCCTTGTTTCGAGAGTCCGCCGGAATCCCCGCATAGACAATGTTCTCCAGCACCAGGATGTTGTCTTCCGTGCCCAACCATCGAAAGGCCAGGCCATCGCGCCTGGCATCTGAGAGGCTCAGGAATGACGACGAATCGGCGTAGCCATAGCGAACTCGTCCCCGACGGATAAGCTGCTCCTGCGGATCGTAGAGGTACCGATCGGCGAATCGTCGCGATTCATCAGGACCGCCGTGGCCGTCGACCCAGAGACGTGCTTCAGTAACCGACTCGACAAGCGACCTGAACGCCCAGACGGGTTCCGAACTCTCGCCTTCGGTGACCGTGAATCCGGACAGGCGCGCAAACTGGTAGAGAAATTCCGGCTCCCAGACCGGTGAGTACGAGAGGCGCGAGTAGATTCCCTCCACCGATTGGTCGAAGGAGGTCGACTCGGCCTGCATCTCCTCGATGGTGATTGTCAGCTCGGACTCGAACGTCGATTCATCCTTCAGGTAGTAAACAATTGGCAACGCGAAGGAGACCGGCAGCAGATGCTGCCTCCCTTCCGACCGACCCGACTCAAGGAGTGCGGGATAGAATCGATCCTCCGCCCGACGGACGATTCGATCGAGTGGCTCGAAGTCGGTCGCCGTCGTCGAATGCTCGATGTACTCGGCTATGACGAGGTCTGGGACCTCCTGCGTAATCCTGAGTTCCGATGCGACGTCGGAGACGTAGACGAGTTCCACGACATCTCCCAGCGCGTTGTAGTGCTCAACCGCAGTGACGATCTCCGGCGTATCGGTCCAGAGTGTAAGCGGCGCGGGGGCGCACGCGGTCGCCGCGACCGCGACAACGGCGAGGAAAATCAGGTGTTTCTGCGGCACGCGACACTCTACGGCCCGACTGCTCGCGGTGTCAATTGATGTATATTCCAGTTGTGGAGCAGACGAAAGACGAGCAAGTTCTGACGCTTGTCGATTCAATCGGACAGCACTACCGTACCAACCTTGGGAACCGCTACGTTCGCAACGCGTTCTCTATCCTGCCGCTGGACGCCAAGGACTGGAACCTGATAGAGAGCGTCACAGAGAAGTCAGACTACTATCGGTACCAGGGCTACCATTTGGATGAGCTCTATGAACGTATCTATGCGCTCGCTCTCTTTATTCATCATGCCCGAACGGACCTCGCACCCAAGCTTCGCGCGATTCTCTCTAACTACAGTTCCGGCCCAGGGCCGCTCGGGAACGATCGTGTGCTTCGTGACATGGCGGTCAACAACTTTGCTGCGAACCTTGGTATCCTCGCGGATCTCGTGAATGAACTCTATGAGCGGACCGTTGAGCTTGATGACGCCTCGTCGAGAGGCCGAACGCCGGTCTACGCGACAATGCGCCAGCTTGAAGATGTTGGGCGCTACCTCGTTGGGAGCGTCTGAGGCTAGAGCGAGTCGGCCGTCGCAGAGATCTCGGAGTAGAGTGCGTCCAGGTCCGATTGATCGATCGTTGAGTACGCAACCCGCAAGTAGGTCTCGCCAATCGCGATCGTCCCAATTCCTTTGTCCAAAAGGGCGAGTCGTAGGGTCTCGGCACTGATGCCGTTGCAACGGAACGCCATGAAGTATCCCGAGTTGAACGGCATGGGTCGAAGACGGTCATTCGTCATGTTTTCGACAATTGCGCGAACGGTGGCATAGCGATCCTTGAGGAGGTCGCGTTTTCGGAGCTTCTCGCTCTCGTAGTCGTCGGCCTGAAGGGTTCGTAGCAGCAGGCTCTGAGCTATCCGGCTTGAGTTTGAGACGCTCGACCGAATACTCCCCATGAGCTTCTTCTCGATCGCCGAACGTTGCTCCTCTTCCAGCGCCTTCCCCGCCAAAGTGAGAAAACCAACTCGGAAGCCCCACGCGAAATCTTCCTTCGTCGCTCCATCCACTTTCACGGCGAGGACCCGATCGTGCAAGGTCGCAAATCGCGCGAACAGACTCTCGGTGAGAAGACCCTCCTCGTAGAAGAGGCCGAAGTAGGCATCGTCGGTGATGACCAGGAGATCGGTGCCCGCGTCGGCCTTCTCTCGAATCATCTCGACGATTGCATCCGCTTCGGCGAGGGTGGGTGAGTAGCCGGTTGGGTTGTTCGGGAAATTCAGAAGCACGATTGCTTTCGAGCGGCTTCCGATCGCCTCGCCTAGGCCTGCCACGTTGAATCCACCGGCTTCGGTGAAGAGCGGGAACGACTCAACGGTCACACCGCGTCCCACCTGCATCATCAGCCGGTAGTTTCCCCAGAAGAGATCGGGGACGATCAATGTGTCGCCATCATCCACGAAGAGCGTGGAAATCTGAGAGAGGCCGTTCGTGAGCCCGCCCGTTACCATCGGGTTCGTTGTAGCTACGCCCGCGAGGCTTGGGTTCTTTGCGACCATGCTCTCTTTCCAGAGTGACCGCAGTTCCGGCAGGCCGGGGGTTGGTGCGTATGCCACTGCCTCTCGCGGGCTCATGCCTGGGATGAGTGTGCGTAGGCCGTCGAGCATGATGGGCTCCCCCTTTTCGAAGGCCATCCCAACGGTCGCATTGAATCGGGTCGCCTTGACTCCGGCCTCACTCGTTTGGGCGACGATGCCCTTGGGGAAGTACATCTCACGCCCCAGCTGTGAGAGGAGGCGGCCCGCGACGGTCTGATCGAGCGCTTGATTGAGCTCGGTGGCAAGCTGATTCATTCGGCGAGAATACTCGGATGCCGATGCTTCCTCAACATCGGACTTTGTTTGACAGAGCACTACCGCTCCCGTAGTGTACCTTCATGGGCGAGCCCGCTCCCAAGCAGAACGAAGGCTCCTTCGGTTTCTTCGACCGAATCCTCTCCATCTTTATGGGATCAGATGATCCGGAGCGCGAGAAGCGGCGGCTCATGAAGCAGCTCGGCAAGGAGCTGCAGCGCCAGAAGTACAAGTTCTACAAACCGCGCTCCTCGGAGGCGCTTCCCGGCCTCGCACGACTCTTCTTTGATATCTACAAGGTCGTTGGTCCCGCGCAATCGCTCCTCTCAGGAGCAGACGAGTCCAATGCCCTCAAGACGATCCTCATTGAGTCGCACCATACCGATGAACAGACGCGACTCCGAGGCGAATTCGACGAGAAGACCATTCGCGAGCGCGCAGCGAACACCGACGCCAAGAAGCTGACCGCACACGTCAAGGACGCCATGGTCACCTACTTCAGCGGCTTTGACTCTGGGGTTGTCAAACGAATCAACGACACCTACAGCCTCGTCCACATCCTCACCCGGTTCGTGATGTTCGACTACTACTTCGTCCTGCGGAAGTTCGATTCGAGCATCCAAGAGGGGAACTTCGGCTACAACCCTCGGTTCGACTCGATCAACGCCGAGTACATCTCTGACGATCTGAAGGACTTCCTGGACATCGCCCTGACCGTCGAGCAGGATGCCGAATGGGACTCGGTCTTTGATGTTCTTCAGTCCTACAAGGGTGTCGAAGTCTTTGACCGCTCCGCCTGGAAGAAGGCCGTCTCCACGATGGCTGCCGTGCTCCGGTCTGGTATCCTCGTGAAGATCGTTCAGCATATCGATGCGCAACCTTCTTGGCGTCCAGAGGTGACTGTCTCAAGAAAACACATTGTCGAGTCGCATCTGAGCCTGCTTAAGACTCAGGTTGAGGCGACCATGCAGAAGCTGTCAAGAGAGCGGAGAGGCAAGAAGGTCGAACAGCTTACCATGGCGGTCTTTGGCACTTCGATTGTCCAGCGCACGAAGTATTACACGGAAGCTGCGAACATGGTCTTCACCAAGAAGATGATGGCCGGCTTTATGCACACGGATGCAGTGAACTACCTCAAGGGGTTCCTTGTCGACTTTTTTAAGGGAGAGGTCCGGACGACCATTAGCGATCTCTTTATCGTGCGCGGCCAATGGTCAGACAATATCCTCTCGCAGAACCTCTCTGACTCCTACTACGCCGTGATGAATGTGGCTCAAGAGGTCGTCGATTTTGACGAGTCTCTTGGTGAAGAGGGTGAACTGGGTGCCAAGATAAAGAAGGCTTCCGGACGTGTTGTCGAACGGGATCCTGCAACGTCGAAGCAACTCCGCCAAATTCTCGCGAAAGTCAATGAGAGCGCGATGACAATGGTAAGAACAACCGCCGCGAATCTGATCACGCTCGCAAAGATCGTGAAGCAGATCATTGACGACGTTGAGAAGGACCGCCCGGAGCTCATCCTGAATTGGTCTGAACTCCAGGGCTACAGCGAACAGGATCTGAAGAGCCAGCTCGTGACGATCTACAAAAAGACCTACTACTTCGTGCAGCTGATGCAGATGCACGTCACAAAGTAGTCAAGCCGTCTCGAATTCTAGCTCAGGCGTATCGAGGTCGTCCTCTTCGTTGATGGCACCCTCGATTCGGAGGAGTGACGCCTTCACACGCCTCCCTATCTCGGCGTCCAACCCACGAACGGCGTAGTTCCCAATTCCTCCGTGGACAGGAAGAACTCGATGACAGGGTACGAGAATCACGACTGGATTGGCCCCAACGGCATTTCCCACGGCTCGAGCAGCGTCTCGCCTACCAATCTTCTGGGCAATGTGGCTGTAGGTCGCCGTTTCTCCGTACTCAATCTTGATGAGCCGACTCCACACCGCCTTCTGGAAACTCGTCCCGTCAAGGCGAACGTCTACGGTGAAGCTTGTTCGTTCGCGTGCAAAGTACTCCTCGAGTTGGTACTCGAGCTCGCCGCATGCGTATTTGTTCTCTCGCACCTCCGCCCCCGGAGGAAAGTGCGTCGGTTCCGTGAACCCGAGCGCCAGCACTCGGCCATACTTATCTACGGCGGCGTGAAGCGTTCCGATTGGGGAGGCGAAACGGTGCGTGTATACGATGTTGCGCGTGTGTGTGTTGACGGCCGCCATAATGCTTGCGCATGCCCACTGTAGCAGCAAGGTCCAACGAAGGTAAAGCACTGACCGCTCCCAGTAGCGTCGAAACCACTACCACCGCCGCGAAGTACCCTACTGATGGTGTGATCAGGGCCGCTGAGATCGCCTCTGTCAGCGCTGATTGCCCGGGATCGACAGGCACGTGAGAGAGGAGTGACTCGTTGGAGAGCGGTATGAGTCCGGGCGGAAACAGACCGATCGCGAGCGAACCGCGTGCGGAGCCTACCGCCGCGACCAAGAGACCCACGGCGCCCCCGGCGACAGCCGCTGCCCCTGCCGCCAAGCCGGCGGTTGAGAAGACCCACGCTCGCCGCGAACGCTCCGGGAATCCCCAGACGTGGAGAACGGCGTGCGATGGCTGCATCCGCCTGGAGAGGAGGGCCGCGTTCGGCATGAGTGAGGCGAGGCTAAAGAGACCGAGCAAGAGTCCCACCCAGAAGCCAAGATCTCTGATGCGTCTCCGCACCATCTCGCCCGGTTGATTCGCCGGCTCGATTGTTTGCTCCTCGGACTGGCGCTCCGACCAGGTCGTTAGTGCCGTACTCCGTATCTGCGCCTCATCGTTCTCGAACCACACGATGGAACCGGAAGCGATCGGGTCATTCGTGATTGGTAGCGGAATCAGAGAACGGACCTCGTCGATCGTAACGGCCGGGTCGGTGACGTTGGCAACAAAGACCGGAATCGCCTTCGCATCCGCTACAAAGGCGGGAACAAACTCGATTCCCTCAAGCCTCTCAGAAGTCGCACGGACAGCATCCCGCAGTGGCGTGGACGCCGCGCCAAACATCACAAAGAGAAAGGAGGAGATTGCGACGAGAGCGACTCCCGGCACGATTTCCTTTCTGAATACAAACACCGTGCGCCAGGCGAGCTTAACGATCCTGAGCATCTCTCTGGATGACCCTCCATGCCACGAGCCGCGCAATGACTACCGGTAGACCAAGCGTTGCAATCGCATACCAAATCACCCCGACTCGTAACACTTCGGACACGGTGACAAGGCCCAATAGGGCGGCGATAGCGAACGCGGCCGTTGCTCCCAGAAGGGCGACCATGCCGGACATGAGGCATTGGCGCCCCACCGCCTTGCGAACCTCCGTGCGGGGAACTCCCATCGCGTGAGCGATTCGGATGAGGTGCGCGCGTCCTTGAACGGCAACAATCAGCGTGCCCGTTACCGCAAGAACCCCCAAGGCGAGCGCGACGGGGCGAAGGAGCGTTGCCGCCGCGCCGGTTCCAGCGAGTCGCACGACCCCGACGCGTTCGGGCCACGCCTGCGCCTCCACCCCGGAAACCTCTTCAAAGTCGAAGGCCTGCGTGAACGTATCAGCCGCAAAAGGGGCGGCCCATTCTTCTGTCCCCGCGGCACCAAGAGGGGCGAATCCCGAATCGACGACGATCGTGGAAGCTCCTTCACATGGTGAGATACAGCCGAACACATAGTGACCTGGGATACGAACGCCCGGTTCGCCTCCATCGTCCGCGCCTGGAATCCAGACCACACCTTCGTACGGAATGATGGCGCGCGGCCAGGTCGTGCTGACGGCGTCGAACTCATCCGGGGAGATTGCGAGCCACTCCACGAAGGCTTCATCAGCGATACCAATCCCTCGTCTGCGCCCGAAGAACGAGAATCCGGCAGAGGTTGCCGACGCCTCCTCCAACGTCGTCACCGCCGGCGCGCCATCAGTTGAGCTCGCGGACGGCAGCTCGTCCGCCTCCAGAACGACTGAGATCGATCCGTATCGAATCCGGGCGGCAATTTCAACGGCGTCCCGGGAGCGGCGTGCGGCGATGTCGGTTGTCAGCGAGAGGAGGAGCGAGACAAAGACGACGAGGGTCATCACGATCTGGACCAGTCGATCTCCGCGAAAGAGCGCGGCTCTGAGGCGCGAGGGGCTCTTCCTCATGCGTTGCGCCGCAGGCTGATCGAGTGGTCCGCTCGCTCCATGACGATGGGATCGTGCGTCGCCACAATGACGATTCGCGGTCCCGCCAGATCGTGCAGCAGGTCGGCGACCACAGATGCGCGCTCCTGGTCGAGGTGCGCCGTCGGCTCATCGACGAGCACTACCGGGTTGCCACCTGCTATTGCGCGAGCAAGGGCAGCACGTGACCGCTCACCGGTCGAGAGCTTGGTCGGCTGCCGATGGGCGAGGTCGGGGATCTCGAGGTCTGCCAGGCTCCGCTTGATGCGCGCGTCGATCTCAGGTTCCGGCATGTTCTTTACTGACAACGAGAGTGCGATGTTCTCGTAGATCGAGAGCATCGGCAGGAGGTTCTCCTCAGGGTAGAGGAAACTGACCCAACGACCGCGGTAGGCAACCTGCTCATCACTTCCAAATGTCTCAAGGTCGTGAAGCTCGTCGTTTGCTCGGAAGAGGATCGACCCTTCGTCAGGGTGTTCGAGCGCGGCAAGCATCGCAAGTAGGGTGCTCTTCCCCGCACCTGAGGGTCCGGTGATCGCGACGAGTGATCCCGGCGTGAAGGATGCTGAGAAGTTCTCGATCGCCGAAATCGTTGAATCCCCGTCGGTGTACCTCTTGCTCACGCCGACGCATTCGAGTTCCACACGCGGAATCTCCCAGATCGACGAGGAGCCGCTCTGTGCGATGCTCACGCCGAGCTGAACTCCTGGACGATCTGGCGCGTTCGTTCCGGCACGTCGGCTCGGATTTGTACGACCGACTCTTCGTGCGTCTCTTCCAGTACCCGACCGGTCCGATGGATCAGCGCTGCGAGATCGTAGCGAGCGTGCGGGATCGAGACATCAATACGATGAAAGGTGGCCGCGACGATCTCTCGGATCTGGCCTCTGAGTTCCGACAGCCCCTCGCCGGTGGCTGCGCTCACCGGGATCGCATCCGGGAACTCCAGTTCAACCATCGCGCGCTCGTGCCTTTGTACGAGATCTGTCTTGTTTAGGACCGTGATCGTAGGCTTGTCGTGTGAGCCGATTTCCTTGAGAACGCTCTGCGTGATCTTTGCGTGTTCGATTGCGGCCCGGTCAGAGGCATCGACCACATGCACCAAGAATGAGGCTAGCAATGTCTCCTCCAGCGTTGATCGGAATGCATCGACCAGTCCGTGGGGAAGCCGACGGATAAAACCGACGGTATCCGTGAGAAGCACCTCCTGGCCGCCCTCTAGTTCCAGCCGGCGCGTGGCAGGATCGAGCGTGGCGAAGAGCTTGTTTGCTACCAGTACATCGCTCCCCGTGAGCGCACGGAGCAGGCTGCTCTTGCCCGCGTTTGTGTATCCAACGATCGAACCGTTTGGCATGGGCAGTTCTGTACGCTGGCGCCGGGATGTGGCCCGTTGGCCTGCAACGCCCTTCAGGTCGCGGCGGAGCGAGGCGATGCGGCTCTGAACGATGCGTCGGTCGACCTCAAGCTGCGTTTCGCCTTCACCCCTCGTTCCTCGACGGCCACCGCGTTGGCGAGAAAGGTGAGACCAAGCGCTTGTGAGTCGTGGCAGCATGTACTCAAGCCGAGCCAGATCGACCTGGAGATGTGCCTCGCGGGTCTGGGCGCGGTCGGCGAAGATCTCGAGAATGACGCCCTGCCGATCGGTCACCGATGTCTTTGTGAGCGCCTCCCAGTTGCGCTGTTGCGAGGGGGAGAGGTCTTGATCAAACACAACGAGATCGGCTTCGAGGTCTTTGACTCGGGTCGCAATCTCGTCGGCCTTTCCGCTGCCCAGATAGTAGCGCGGAGAGATCTCCCGAACCCGTGCCATTTCTCGTCCAACCACGCGAATCCCGAGCGTACTGGTGAGCGCTTCAAGCTCCTGAAGAAGTGCCTCCGCGGCGGCAGGCTGGACGTCTGATTCAACACCCACCAGATAGGCCGTCACGCTGGGCGCGTCGTGTTCGATCACCGGTCAAGTATGTCGGTGCCACAGCGCGGGGGCAAGGGTTGGGGTGACACTATGTCCCGGTCGAAGAGTACCAGCGAAGCGCGAATCGCCAGATGACAAGCGACACCATCAGAAATGCTACTCCGGCGATTGGGCTCACCCACCCGATCCATCGGACGGCACCTCCGGGATCGAGTCGGCCCATGAGAAGAAGGGCCGGGTAGTAGGTGACCGCGGCGAGCGGGACACCGTAGGTGAAGAGCATTCGAAACCAGCGAACGTAGATCGTGAAAGGGTACCCTGAGGCATAGACGCCACCGTAGGTAAAGACATTCATCACCTCGATCGACTGAACGGTCTTGAACGAGACGCACGCCTGAATGATCCGAATGCCCACAAAGAGAGCCACTGCGCCGACGATCGCCCATAAGAGCGTTGCCGCGGTTCCTACGAGTCCGAGTGGGGCACCACTCTCACTACTCACGACCAGTCCGTAGCTGAGAATCGCGGCTCCTTGGAGAAACCTCCCGATCCTTCGAACAGTGAACTCGTACCCAAGAAGTAGCAGCACGGTGCTTCGAGGACGGACCATGACGCGGTCGAACTCGCCCTTGCGTATCAAGTAGCCAGCGCTGTCGAATCCGTTTGTCAGCGCGTCAGCAACGGAGAACGCAACGTTCGCGAGGCCGTAGAGGACGGCGATCTCGTGGAACGCCCACTCCTGCAAGGTGCCGAATCGATCGAAGAGGGCCCAGATCCCAAGAAACTCGCCTCCTGTGACGATCATCTGCCCGAGCGATTGCAGAATGAACGAGACTTTGTACTGCATCTGCGATCGAATCGAAATCCCGACAAGTCGCCAGTAGAGTCGCGTCCCCGTCATCTATCCACCCTGCACCACCACTCGTCGAGAGCCGCGCCCGATGAGGATCCACGCGAGTACAAAGAGACCGACCGCCCAGAAGAGCTGCATCAGTAGTTCTCCTCCAACCGCCGAAGCCTCTGTCGTTCCCAGGTAGATCTGGAAGGGAGTGTCGAGCATTGCCCGGAAGGGGAGGGCGCGGATCACCGGCTGAAACCACTCCGGATAGAGAGGCAGCGGAATGCTCACTCCGGACAGTACCCAGACGATCGTCTGGACAAGAATCGACGTCCCGTGTCCGGCGATCGTCCAGAAGAGGGTGGCGGCCGCGATCAGTCCAATCGCCGCAGCCACGAGGGAGCCCAGAACCGCGGAAACAAGAAAGAGCCCAAACGCCGCGGCTGAAGCGGGCGGAACCAGAGCGATCTCCTCCCAGCCGATCCACGGAAGGATCAACATGCTAAAGGCGAACTGTGGAAGCGCCCGAAGGAGCGCCGGGGCAACTCTGTCGGCTACCCCGCGCGCGAACCAGCTGAGTGGGAGAAAGACAGGCCGCGCGAGCTCATAGGCGACGTCGCCCGTCTGGATCATTTCCCTCAGTTCCGGATCAAGGCGAAAGGGCAGGATTAAGAGGAGCGCCTGTCCGAGCCAGACGTAGGATACCGATTGGCTTTGAGTGAGCGGCGCGTCGGTGCCGGCGGCACGGTAGAAGGCAACGAGCACCATGACACTCACGAGGCCAAAGAAGATTTGCGTGACGACGCCCGCCCACGCCGCCGCCCGGTACTGAAGTTGAGATCTGAATCGGGCTGCGAAGAAGGCGAGGTAGGGCCGCGCCGCAGAGCGAATCATGAGGAGGCAGTCGGGGCGTTCGCGCCACCGTCGGTCCGTGCGTAGATTCGGCGTACGACCTCCTCAATGGGAGCCGTCTCAATGGAAATATCCCGCATCGTGTACTGCTCTCCAACAAGCCGGATCAGCTCCGGCACGCTGAGGACCGTGGGATCAACGTCAAATCGGAATCGCCCTCCTTCCAACGACCATCTTGTCCGCGATCGCTCGAGCGCGGCTGCAAGGGTTCCCTCAGGTGGTCGCGCCTCCCCGCCGTGGGCAGGCGTCACGTCCACGACCACCTCTCGGTTTCTGGCCAATTCGTCGGTCAGGATTGAGGGCGCACCGTCTGCGACGATCCGACCGCTATTGATGATCATAAGCCGAGAGCTGAGCGCCTCAATGTCGTCCATGTCGTGCGTGGTCAGGATCACCGTGACGCCTTCTTCGGCGTTGATGGTTCGCACGAAGTCCCTGATCGCAAGCTTCCCCGGTGCATCGAGTCCTATCGTCGGCTCGTCCAGGAAGAGGATTCGTGGTCGATGCAGAAGACTCGCTGCAAGGTCGGCACGCATTCGCTGGCCCAGGCTGAGCTGTCGAACAGGTTGCTCAAGGAATGGACCAATGCTGAGGCGGTCGATCAGTCTGTCCCGCGTTGTTTCGTAGTGCGTTCTGTCGAGGCGGTAGATGTCGGCGAGTAGGTCAAAGCTCTCGATGACGGGCAGGTCCCACCAGAGTTGAGTCCGTTGACCAAACACAACGCCAATTCGCGCAACGTGTTCGCGGCGCTCTTCCCAGGGTACCAGCCCGTTGATCCGGCACGTTCCCGAGTCAGGCGTCAGGATTCCAGCGAGGAGCTTTACTGTCGTTGATTTGCCGGCGCCGTTTGGGCCAATGTAGCCGACCAGTTCTCCGGCCTCGATTGTGAAGCTCACGTCCGAGAGGGCGTCGGTGACAACCTTCTCGCGCACGAAGAGCCCTCTGAGTGCTGCGCCACGTCCGGTCGTTCGCGCGCGCCGGACGTAGCGCTTGCAGATGGAGTCAACCTCTATGAGTGCCACAGAAGGGCGAGGATAGCAGTCTCACCCCCCGCGACGCAACCTCAAAGCACCATCGCGGAGCGGCCCCAATCGAAGTGGTTCATGCGGATCTCGTCGATCGTCGGCATCTTGTACTCGACAACCTTCTCGCCGTGCCCAATGTAGATCCCGCCGTTGATCGTCTGATAGCCGAAGCTTTCAGTTCGAGAGCGTTCAACGTTCTTCACCTTCTTTACAGCGTCGTTCGCCGTCACCGACATGATGCAGTTCTTGAGGTGCTCCAGGTTGGTGTCGTAGACGCTTCCCACATTTCCTGTGTCTTCAAGGTTGTCAAAGTTGATCACCTTGAGGTCGGTGAAGGCAATCGTGGGGACCGATACTTTGACGTCCGGATGCGTCATGTGCGTACTGAAGGTTGCCGGATCGTACGCGCTCACAACGAGTGGACGAATGGGGCAGAGTTCCTGGTAAACGTAGTACTTGTGATCGACCTCAGGCTTTGTGAACTCGGAGCGATCGAGCTTCAGGCTCCGGCCGTCGTTCGTGACGAGGTACATCTCCTTGAGCGCAGAGAGGGGGACGTTCTCAAGGACGCGATAGATACTCATCCAGAGTGAGTGCTTTGGTTCGCCGTCTTCGTGGCGGACGGTGTTCTCTTCAGCGTGCTTCCAGTCAAAGTAGTCTCCAAAGCCGCCTTCGACCTCGACGAAGATCAGCTTCTCGTAGGAGCCGTTCTTGCGCCCGGTAGCCATGTACTGACCAAATTGCTCGGGAGCCAGTTGCGACGCGATCATCGCCTCCAGCGGGAAGATCGACAGGTAGTAGTGCGTCTCCATATTTCCTCCGAATGTCCTTTCCTCCAATATAGAACAAGCGTACCTATCCGAGTAGTATGAGACCGATGGGCGCAGCGCCCAATTGCCTTCAATGCGAACACTACTACGTCACCTGGGATCCCCGATTTCCGCGCGGTTGTCGCATGTTCGGGATCAAGACCCCCCGGATTCCCAGCCAGGTCGTCTTCGAGACGACCGGCAATCACTGTCCCGCCTTCACCCCAGATCCAAGGCGGCGAAGAACCGCGGAAGATACGACAGGACGATTCGCCTAACGGCAATCCTGACCTTCATTCTCCTGACATCCGCCCTTTTCGCCGGTGGTGATGGCGAGCTTGAGCTGGAGACCGACGATCAACCCCAGGAGCTCCTTGCGATTGGTGGGGCGCACGACATCTGGCCGTTCTCCTTTGGACTCAATGCCAGGTTCGAGGACGTGGAGGCCGCGCTCGGACTGCCTTCGTCGATCACTGAGGAGCCGGCTCAAGGGAACGGTCCCGCGGTCTCCCGGTGGAACTACCCTGGACTGATAGTCACATTCCTACAAAATCCCGGCTCAGATGCAGTGCAGATCCTCACGGTCCGATTCACGGATCAGGAGTATCTGTTGAGGGGTGGACTCGAAGTTGGGATGGGCCTTGACGAGGCGCCCAGACTCATGGGCGAGCCGCGCGTGCAGGACGGCAGATCTCACGTCTGGTTCTATTCGACCACGACGATCGAGCTGGAAGTGAACGAGGGGATCGTGACAGCGGTTCAGGTCGCGAGGGCGTTGCCGTAGCTTGCATCGCAGCCGAATGCATCTCGCCGAGTTCCGGTTCGCTCGGTCCCGTTGTTAGTCCCCGTGCGCTCGCTTGTACGCTTCCCAGGAACTCGCGAGCAACTCCTCTGCGCTTGAGTGTTTGGCCTCCCAGCCCATCAACTCCTTTGCTCGTGCCGCGGTTGCCACGAGTTCGGCGGGGTCTCCCGGCCTGCGCTGCGCGACCCGGGAGAGAATCGGTCTTCCTGTCACCTTCCGTGCCCGATCGAGCATCTCCTGCACGCTGATGCCGACACCACTGCCCAGGTTCACGGCGAGTGAAGCGTCGTTCTCTCTGATCCAGTTCAACGCTTCCAGGTGACCGTTTGCGAGATCCGTCACGTGGATGTAGTCCCTGATGCAGGTGCCGTCCGGGGTGTCGTAGTCATTCCCAAATACCGCGAGTTCCTCGCGCACCCCAACCGCAACCTCCATGATGATGGGCAGGAGATTGGCGGGGTCCTGCTCGAGTCCGTTTACGCGGTTGTCGTAGCCTGCCGCATTGAAGTAGCGCAGTGCGGCGAATCGGATGCCGCGAAGCTTGTCGTACCATTCGAGGATTCGCTCGATTTCGAGTTTCGTGAATCCGTAGAAGTTGAGCGGGTTCTTGGGATGCGCCTCGTCAATGGGGAGGTACTCGGGCTCGCCGTAGACACCGGCGGAGCTGGAAAAGACGATGCTTGAGACACCGGTCTTACTCATCGCGTTCAGGACGTTGATCGCCCCAATGAGATTCTGCGAGGAGTACTTCTCGGGTTTGATCATCGACTCGCCGGCGGCCTTGGCGGCGGCGAGGTGGACTACCGCGTCGGCCTTCTCTCCGGTCGCGCCCGGCTCCGACTGGAAACGCTCCACGCCGGCAAGCACCGCCTCGAGTGCGTCGGGCTGCATGACGTCGCCCAGGACAAACTCGGCCTCAGGAAAGAGGCTCTCGCGGAGCCCATGTGACAGGTTGTCAAAGACGGTCACCGAATGCCCGGCGTCCAACAAGGTGCGCGCAACGTGACTTCCAATGTATCCGGCTCCACCAATGACTACGACTCGCATGTTCCCTCCGTAGGAAGCATAGACCGCATGAGTGGACAGCTCAATCGCGCGTCGCTATTCTCGGCGCATGAGTACCGAGTACGACTTCAGTGTCCCGCGCCTTGGTGAGGCAAAGATCGACTCGCCCATCACCTACTCGACTGTGCACGGTGATCTCATCGCCAACTACGTCCGCGACGATGAGAACGTTCTCTACGACATCGAGGTTGCACCCGGCTCGACCGCCAAGGAGTACACCCAGTCTCAGATTCTCGAGATGGCCGGGCCGCGGCAGAAGATCTTCTTCTCGCCCACACACGTTCACGCCGGCATCATGACCTGCGGCGGACTCTGCCCCGGTCTCAACGACGTCATCCGCGCCGTTACGCGATGCCTCTGGTACCGCTACGGCGTACGACGCATCAGCGGCATTCGGTACGGCTACCAGGGACTCTTGCCGGAGAACCAGATCCCCACCATGGAACTCAACCCGGAAGAGGTCGACGACATTCATAAGATTGGCGGAACCGTTCTGGGGAGTTCGCGCGGTGGCGGCGAACGGACCGAGGAGATCGTCGACACGATCGAGCGACTCAACCTCAACATGCTCTTCACGATTGGCGGTGACGGCACGCAGCGGGGCGCTCTCGCCATCGCCGAAGAGATCGAGCGACGCGGCCTCAAGATCGCCGTGATTGGTGTGCCAAAGACCATCGACAACGACCTCGCCTTTATTCAGCGAAGCTTCGGATTTGAGACCGCGGTTGCGGAGGCCACCCATGCTGTCGCCAGCGCCCACACGGAGGCTCACAGCGCGATCAATGGGATCGGGTTGGTTCGTTTGATGGGTCGGAACTCAGGCTTCATCGCAGCCCACACTGCGGTGGCGAGTCACGACGCGAATTTTGTGCTCGTTCCGGAAGTACCTTTTGACCTGGACGGACCAAAGGGATTTCTCGAGGCGTTGAAGGCTCGCATTGAGCGCCGCCAGCACGCGGTGGTGATCGTGGCCGAAGGCGCCGGGCAAGAGCACCTCCAGGTCGCTGCCGAGAAGGATGCGAGTGGCAACACCAAGCTCGGTGACATCGGCATCTACCTCAAGGACCGTATCACGAGCTACTTCAAGTCGATCGGCATGCAGGCGAATCTGAAGTACATCGATCCCAGCTACATCATCAGAAGCGCCGTCGCCGAACCGACGGATTCGCTCTACTGTTCTCGTCTGGGAAACAATGCGGTCCATGCGGCAATGGCGGGGAAGACCCGCATTGTCATCAGTCAGGTCAACAACTACTTCGTCCACATTCCCATCAAAATGACCGTCTCAGAGCGGAACCTCATCGATCCCGAGTCGAGTCTCTGGCGAGATGTGATAGAGGCGACTCACCAGCCGCTGGTGATGAAGAACGAATAGAGAGCGCTTAGGGCACAAAAAAAGCCGGTGCTAACCACCGGCTCTGTGATCCGAACAATGTCGGCATCAGTTACTACGGGCTATGCCCTGATATGGATTGGAGTGCCGGTCCAACCGGCCCGATATGACTGGTGGCATATTCTCCTCCGTTATCATGCAGAAACCATTGCCTCCACGACCGAGTATAGCACCGCCATCGAAGGGCGTCAAAAGGTTGTACACTAAGTCGTGCACAATCGGGTGCCCCTGGCGTTTCGACTCCGACATCTCTTCTCTTATGCCCTCGTTGTCTGGGCCTATAACCTTGGAGTCTCAGCGCTTGGTGCGGGCGCGCTGCTCGCGATTCGCGCCGCCGGGTTGTTGGAGAACATAAACGTCGGCGCCGAAGCAGCCGCTGATCAATACATCGGAGAGCTCGCGGCTCCAAGCGCTGAATCGATTCGGTTCTTGCTAGCGACGGTGGCCTTGCTCTTCGCGACCGCCGGACATTGGATTGGCGTCGTTGTGGCAGCCGCGGCCCATCGATCCGAACGTGAACTCTATCGAATGGGCGGTTGGAGGATGGCCGAGTTGGCGCTTGGCTCATGGGCGGGCTCTGCCCTTCTGGGTGTTTTTGTCCTCTTGGTGGTCTCGCCATGATGCTCGAATGTGACAGTCTTGTGCACTCGTTCGGTCGTGAGAGGGTTCTCAGCGGCGTTTATGTTACCGCGAATGCCGGTGAAGTAGTCGGGATCGTGGGTCGGAACGGAAGTGGCAAGACGACGATGCTTCGGGCGCTTCTTGGCACGCTCCGGCCGGAGTCGATGCATCTGCAGATCGATGGAGAACCGGTCTCTCGTGCGTATGCTCGTGGTCTCATCGCCCTCTTGCCGCAAGAGGCATACCTCCCGCGCCGTGTTCGCGTGTCGCGGGCGATCTCGCTTGCGATTCCCGGAGACGCGGCTCGTCGTGAAGTCCGCGCGCATCACCGCGTCGCTCCGCACCTGGGCAAACGCATTCGTTCGCTTTCGGGCGGAGAGTCTCGATATCTCGAGCTATTGCTGGCCCTCTCCTTTCCGTCTGATGTCGTGCTCCTTGACGAACCCTTCACGGAGATCGAACCCCGACACAGAGAGGAGGTTCGCGAACTGATTGCCTCCGCCGCGCACGAGGCGGGGAAGGCGGTTATCATTACGGATCACGCCTATCGGGATACCCTTGGAGCGTCCGACCGGGTTCAAGTGCTGGTTGATGGAGTCCTACGAGACGCCGATGGGGAGCGCGACCTGCAACGCTGGGGGTATACGCCGTAGCTATGCTGATGGACTATCAGACCTACGATCCGCACCCGGATCTCGCCTCGCTCGTGAAGTGCTACTGGACGCTGAAGGTGCCGCCTCCGGATGAACCACAGCGGCAACGAATTGTTCCCGATGGTTGCATTGAGATGGCGTTCCTATTTGGCGACCCCATCAGGCGATACCTCTCGGATGATGAGTTCGTCGTGGGTCCACGGCAGGTCGTGATAGGTCAAATTACTCGGATGGCCACGATCGAACAGGTCGGGAGTGTCGACTCCTTTGCTATCCGGTTCTATCCGCATGGCTTTGCGAGTTTTGTCGACATGTCTCTTGAGTCGTTACGGGATACAGAGAAGGGGCTCGAGCACTTCTTTGGACAGGAGGAATCTCGTCTGCTAGCGGATTCAATGGACAACGCCGCGGACGCTCACGAACGAATCGACATCGCAGAGCGTTTCCTGCGCTCCCGCCTGAGCGAGACTCCGCGGGTGGACGCCATTGTCCGGAAGACCATAGACGCCATGATTGCGACCAAAGGCTCTGATGCGATCAAGACACTGGTCGAAGACGGGGCGACGCGTCGTCACCTTGAACGCGCCTTTCGCAAAAAGGTAGGCATCAGCCCAAAGCAGTTAGGCAAAGTGATTCGCCTTCAGGCCGCCCTTCGTATGATGATCGCCCAGGAGGGCGAGTCTCTCACCGACGTCGCGTACGAGAGTGAGTACTACGACCAGGCTCACTTCATAAAGGACTTCAAAGAGTTCACCGGCGTCACGCCCAAGGATTTTATGGGCTCTGAGCAACTCAAACTCTCAACACTCTTTTACTCGTAGTTGTCGCAATCCTACAATTATGCGGCTGGTTCTCGCTCTATGTTGGCTGTGTCAACGAGGAGGAACCATGTCAAATGCAAACATCGTAAATGTCATTGCCGTTGTGCCGGTGAAGGACCACTCCGTTGCGGTCACCTGGTATGCGCAGCTACTTGGTCGCGCCGCGGACCTTGTTCCGGACGAGGGCGTTGCCGAGTGGCAGATAGCCGACGGCGCCTGGATTCAGGTCGGTCTAGACCCTGACCGGGCCGGATCCACGACTGTCATCATTGGTGTTCGTGATCTTGAGGCGCAGCGACGCGAGTGCGAGAGCTCAGGGGTGACTCTGGGTGAAACGGTGGAGTATCCGGACATCATTCGAATGGCGGAGGCGGAAGACCCGGACGGGAACAAGGTCGCCTTTGTACAGGACCTCACCAGCGGGGCGTAAGCGCCTCGTTGTCTATGCCCGTTTGGGGGCGGAGTCGCGGCTATCCTCGGGAGGCCGCGAACTCTCGCATCAGCTCTGCAAGTGCCTGCGCGCTCTCCATGGGAAGTGCGTTGTAGAGCGATGCGCGGATTCCGCCGACGCTACGGTGGCCCTTGAGCCCAACCATGTTGCGCTCGGCCGCCGTTGCGACGAACTCTTTCTCGAGCTCTTCGCTGGGGAGCCTGAACACCACGTTCATGTCGCTGCGGTACCGCCTATCAACGGGACACCGGAAGAAGTCCGGCATGCTCTCGATCACCCGGTAGACCTCGGCGGCCTTCTCCACGTTGCGCTTCGCGATCGCGTCGACACCGCCCTCGCTCTCGATCCACTTGAGCACAAGTGAGAGCCCGTAGATCGAGAAGACGGGAGGCGTGTTGTAGAGCGATTGCTTCTCAGCGTGCGTGCGATAGTCGAGGTAGGCAGGCAAGGAGTCTGGAATCGCATCATAGAGGTCTTTCCGAATGATCACGATAGTGACTCCGGCGGGACCCAGGTTCTTCTGTGCGCCGGCGTAGATGAGCCCAAACTGACTCACGTCGATTCGGCGGCTCAGAATGTCACTCGACATATCGGCTACGAGCGGCACATCACCCGTGTCCGGAAACGCCTTCCACTGCAATCCGCCAATGGTCTCATTCGTTGTGATGTGTAGGTAGGCAGCACCCTCGGAGGGCGCCACTGACGATGGTTCGGGCAAGGTAGTGAAGCTGGACTCTGCTCCATCAAAAATGGCATTCGTCGCGCCAATCTTCTTCGCGTCGGCAATCGCCTTCATTGCCCACGATCCACTTACCACGATGTCTGCATGAGATCCGCGCGCAAGCAGGTTCATTGGAACCATTCCGAACTGCATTGTCGCGCCGCCCGTCATCAGAATGATGTCGTGCGTCTCCGGGACTTCAAGCAGCGATCGGAGTCCGGAGAGTGCCGCGTTGTGGACTGTGTCGTATTCAGGGGAGCGGTGACTGGTCTCAATGATGGAGAGTCCCATGTCGTGATAGTTCACGATCGTTCGCTCGATCTCCTCGAGAACG
>JANQQY010000406.1 GCA_028284845.1 Spirochaetales bacterium | reverse complement strand
CTGAGATATCGGGGACGCTCTCAACTGCCATGACGCGAGGACCATTTGCGCGCGTCCCTATTCTTCGAAACGACCGCAACGAGGTTGTCCCATCGGTCTACTGCCCGGCCTACTTTCGTCGGTATTTCCGGACGATTCCAATGATGCCCTCTGCCGATGGTGTTCGCACGCTCTACCCGTACGGGGATCTCGCGATCTACGACAGGGCTCAGTTTCTCGCACTTGGCGGGTACGATCCGGAGATCGAGAATCCCTACTGGCAACGCCTCGATTTTGGGACCCGCGCCTATCTGTGGGGCGAGGAGTTCGAGCTGATGACGGCACTTCGGGTTCGGGCAACACGAGAGCTACCTGCTCAGGATGCGACCCCCGACCAGTCGTACGCGCGCTTCTACCTCAAAAATGTGGCGGCGCGGTATGTGCGAGATCGCGGACGACTCAGGCTCCTGTCGATCTTTGGCTTCGCCCTTCGCAGTGGCCGCGGAATTGCTGCTTCGCTGGGTGAGTTCTCGCGCGTTCGTGCATGGGTGAAGGCGAACGAGTATCGCTTCATCCAGGATGCAAGGCGCCTGACTGAGCTGTGGGAGCCTACGTGACAGGAGTGTTTCTGCAGGTTCGTCTGGGGTCAACTCGCCTTCCACGAAAGGCACTCGCCCGTATCGCGGGACGCCGCTTGATTGAGCGCGCGATGGCAGCATTGCGACGCGTTCCCTCCGCGGTCCATGCAGTCCTCACGGACCAAATGAGCGAACCGGAACTGGGGCCGATTGCAGCGGACGCGGGGTATCTCGTCTTTGCCGGTTCGCCTGACAACGTTCTCGACCGGTACGTTCGCGCATCCGAACAGTTTGGTGTCTCTGAGATCATTCGGGCGACCGGTGATAACCCTGCAGTGAGCCCACTACTGGCGTGTCTCGCAGCGCGCGAGCGCAGACGGCTGGACGCCGACTACTTCGCCTTTGATGGACTGCCTCTTGGTACCGGCGTTGAGGTTGTGAAGGCGTCAGCATTGCAGATTGCGCTCCGTGAGACCGACTCGGAGTACGACCGGGAACACGTTTGCCCCTTTCTCTACAACAATCCCTCCCGGTTCCGGTGCGTACGGCACAGTGCCGCCCCCGCCTTTTGCCACTTCCAGGGTCGCGTCACCGTCGATACAAAGGACGACCTCGACCAAACCAACGCCCTTTTTGAAGAACTCGCGGAAGAGGACTCCTATAGCCCGGATGACGTCTTGCCGCTACATCGACTCGTGCGGCACGTGAGGCAGACTGCGTGAGAATGCTTCTCGTACCCGAGCTTGCCTCAGGGAGGGGGAGCGGCCACTTAAAGAGGTGCCTGCATCTGCTCGGCTTGTTTTCAGGCGCGGAACTCTATCTTCCTGAAAGGAACGCGCTCACAGAGGCGCTCGTGACCGGCGACTACGCGAGTCGCGTGACGAGCGAGGTCAATGGAGCGTACGACCGGGTCATCGTTGATCGATTCGACATCTCCGCACGCGAAGCAACGGTGCTCTCGGAGGCCGGGCTTACCATCGGCATCGACTGTGGCGGGTTGGGTCGTGACTATCTCGATTACCTCGTTGATACCCTTCCAAGGCTCGACTCAGCGATCGCGAATGTCTCCGGTCCGAACTATCTCTTCCTGCCGTCCAGTAAGACGCGAGTGCAGGAGCCGCAGCACACGATCGTCACATTTGGAGGCGAGGATCCGGCACATCTGACTGGATCTGTTGCTGCAACACTCGCTCACTCTGAAGAGCTCAAAGACGCGATTTTCGTTCGCCCGGTGGGTCGTGCTCTCGGAACGATGCCGGATGGAGCGCAGATCATCGACCCGGTATCGAGCGCGAGTGAGCTCCTCCGGACGGCCGCGGTTGTCGTCACGAGCTTCGGACTCACCGCGTACGAGGCGCGAGCTGTTGGGGCATCGGTCGTTACGGTTAACCCGACTGCCTATCACGAGCAACTAGCGGTCCGCGGGGGTTTTGTGAGCGCAGGTCTTCGGGGAAGGGGAGCTCGAAGCGTTGTCCGCGCGATTCGCCGAATCCGGAAGCAGGGCGGGACTCCTCCGGTTTCGCCGGCCACAGAGACGGTGAGCGAGCTTCCGGCGCTGATACAAAGCCTTGTGTCGCCTCTGCGTCGCGCGTGTCCGGTTCATCCAGGCGAGAGAGGGAGAGCTGTCTGGCGAGGTGCCGATAAGTCGTACATGGTGTGCGAGAAGTGTGGCCTCACCTATCTCGAACGATTCACGCGCGACGAGGAAGACTACTCGGAAGAGTACTTCATGGATGAGTACCGGCAGCAGTACGGTCGGACCTACCTTGAGGACTTCGAGCACATTGCTTCCATGGCACAAAGACGCCTGCATTCCATTCGATCTGCTATGAGCGATAGCGGTGGTTCACTCCTCGACATCGGCTGTGCATACGGACCCTTTCTCCGGGAAGCGCGCGATGCGGGTTACGAGCCATTCGGCGTTGACGTTGCTCCCGAGGCGATTGCGTATGTGCAGCGGGAGCTCGCTATTTCAGCAGCCGCCGGCGACTTCCGCGAACTTGACCTCGAATCATTGTTCGGCTTGAAGAGGTTTGACGTAGTCACGATGTGGTACGTGATTGAGCACTTCCCTGATCTCGACCGTGTGC
>JANQQY010000386.1 GCA_028284845.1 Spirochaetales bacterium | reverse complement strand
CGAGCGTTCCGTTCTACCACCTGCGACGCCTCAACCGTGAGATTGGCTGGGATCTCCAGAAGCCGCTCCGGGGACTGCTCCCCGCCCTACGTCACGTCGCCTGGGTACGGAAACAACAACGAACCGACCCTGATTTCCGGTACCTTCCGGAGTTCCGGGAGACGGCGCATGCGCCTTTGATGGAGTGACTCGCCCACGTCGGGCGCCCGTGGCGTCTGATTCCGTAGCGTCTGTCCGAACAGCCCATTCCCACCAAACGGAAAGCGAACACCTACCTCAACTCATCCACTCGTGTTTCGCCCAGCAGGCGGCGGTCACGCCGTGCAACACTCCAACGCTTCGTCGATCCAACGTCCCGTGCAGGTCAAGGCCGGTTAAGCAGAAGCGGTATGAGGTTAAACCGCGGGTTTTGGAACCGTGAGAGAATCTTTCTGGAGGTACCGAATGAAACGATTTTTGATAATGATGTTGTTGATCCTCATCGCAATGTCGGCCTGGTCGGCCGCGACGGCTGAGGACGACGGGATTCGAATCGCGGGAATCATCTTCCAGAACGACCAGTTCTTCCAGGTCATTCAGGATGGGATGGAAGCTGCAGCAGAGGATCTGGGAGTCGATCTGGTCATTGGAAACAGTGACAACGATCCCCAGAAAGAGATTGAGCTTGTCAACAACTACGTGGTTAGCGGCGTGGATGCGATCGCCATCTCACCGCTCAGCGAGACCGCCTCGGTTCAAGCACTCCAGGACGCCAATGAGGAAGGGGTGGCCGTCGTACTCTACAACTCGCCACTCGCGGCCGACTTCCCGGTCAGCTACCTGAACTCGAGCCAGACGCAGCTCGGATTATCGACCGGCGCAGCGGCAGCAGACTACTTCGCAGCAGTAGACGGTGACACCATCCGGGTAGCGGTGCTCGCATTTGACTCGCTGCTTCCTGAGATCAGTGACGCGCGTGTGTCGGGCTTCCTCGATGAACTCGAGGCGCAGTCCGGGAAAGCAATTGAGATCGTGTCTCGACAGGACGGATGGCTTGCTGAGATGGGCCTCCAGACCGCCGGCGATATCCTGACCGCGAACCCTGATATCGACATGATCTACGCTGCGAACGAGGGCGGAACGGTCGGCGCCGTGCAGGCTGTCCGCAATGCGGGCCTGGCAGGCGAAGTTGTCGTCTTTGGGATCGATGCGACCGAACAGCTGGCACAGTTCCTCTTGGACGGCGATGACGTCCTCCAGGCGGTTACAGGGCAGCAGCCGTTCCGCATTGGATACGACTCTGTGGCAACGGCGGTCGCGTACGTAAACGGCGAATCCGTTGATGAAACGGTCATCGTTCCCGGTGTTCTTCTTGAGCGCGCGAACCCGGACGGTGTGAACGAGTTCCTGGGGAACTAAGGAAGAAAAATGGTCTTGGAACTCCTCAATGTGCGCAAGGAGTATCCCGGAACCGTCGCAGTCGCAGACCTTACCGTCCAGTTCGAGGGCGGTAAGGTTCACGCGATTGTCGGCAAGAACGGATCCGGGAAGAGCACAACAATCAAGATGATTTCCGGAGCAGAGAAGCCGGACCAGGGAACGATACGGCTCGACGACGCGACGCTCGACACCGGCAGCACGATCGCCGCAATCAACCACGGCGTAGCAACCGTCTACCAGGAACTGAGCCTCTTTCCCGAACTCTCGATCGCAGAGAACATCTGCTTCCAGGATCTGCCCAAGAGGCAAGGTCGGATCGATTGGAATGCGGCGCACGAGCGCGCTGCGAGCATTCTTGCCGATCTCGATCTTGACGTAGACACAACGCTCCCAGTCAGTTCGCTCAGCGTTGGATGGCAGCAGCTCGTCGAGATCGCAAAGGCAACCATGCACGACCCAAACGTCCTGATCCTGGACGAACCGACGTCAGCTCTTTCGGTTGACGAGGTCGCCAGACTCTTTGGAGTTGTGAAACGCGTTCGAGAGCGCGGAACGATCGTCCTCTATATAACCCACCGCCTCCAAGAGCTTCCCGAGATTGTCGACACGGTAACCGTTCTGCGGGACGG
>JANQQY010000658.1 GCA_028284845.1 Spirochaetales bacterium | reverse complement strand
GAATGCGCGCTGCCACCTGTTCGTCGAGCGCGGCGAGCAGAAACGCCACGAGCGAGGGTCGCTCACCGGAGACGAGGATGGCAAGATCACTCGCACTCTCTTCGGTCACCGACAGGGCGCGGGGCTGAGGGTACGACTCGGACTCCTCGATCTCGAGGTGTTCGCTCCGGAGCTCGTTCACACTTGCGCGAAGCTCGCGAATGCCACGCAGAATCTCTTCGTTTCGCTCATCTCGGAGCGCCGAGCTCTGGCTCTCATTGGAGGGAATCTGCTCCACGACCGATTGGGCGTCGGCTCCCACGATTGGGAGTGTGATTCGATCGGTCGCAAGGTCTGCGGCCTCCAGCCGAACCATCGCCACGTCAACTCCGCCCGCCGTCAGGACACCTCCCGCCTCGGGAATCGCATCCAGCGGCAGTGGCATGCCGTTCAGGATCTCGGGTAGATCCGCCAGTGCGATCCGGCCCGCATCGATTCCAATCTCGCACGCGACGTCGAGGTTCCACGCGGGGCTCTGCTCCGTGAGCTGGCTCGCCGGGCCCCGTCGCACGCTGCTGTACCAGTAGATTGCGCTCAGCTTCTCGAGAATCGGCTCGATCGTCAGGTAGGGAAGCGCGAGATTGACCATCGCCGTGACCGGGCCCGCAACGAGCTCCAACGAGACGAGAACCGTCATTTCGGTCGGCGGCACAATCATGCAATCCCGTCGATCGGCTTCGATGCTCATCACCTCGGCGGAGAGCCTGAGGAGTGCTCGCCACCCTGATTCAAGGGCTGGGATCATGCTCTCTACGACCGCCGCCAGGACGGTCTGATCGGCTTCCGAGTAGCGCTCGGTCCGCTTAGGAGCGGAGAGGGCCACCTCTGCCGGCTGGCCGCACGCCGTCTCAAGGAAGAGGTCGGCCAGCGCGGGATCGATCTCCAGGAGCGCGGAGCCGCGTAGCGGGAGCATCCTCATGGGGGCAAAGAGTCCGTGCTCCGGCACCGAGCGCATGAATTCGCCAAAGGTCAGCTGATCGATCGCAGCGACCTCCATCCCTACGTTAATCCCCGTTCGCGTTGACAGGACGGGTCGGAGCTCGCGGACGACCGCCTCGTGCACCATCTGCAGCGTCCTGAGCTGTTCCTTCGAGAACTTGTCTGGGCGCTTGAAGTTGTACTTCTTGACCTTGGCAAGGTGGTCTGCGGGCATTGAGCTTCCAAGGATTTCGCTTGCTGGAACTTCCTCAACACCTTTCATCTACGCCTCCGGTTGTGGATTCGTCACCTCAGTGACCCGAATCCCAAAGTTCTCGTCGATCACCACCACCTCGCCGTAAGCAATCACCTCTCCAGCCGCATGGAGCTCGACGGGCTCACCTGCCAATCGATCGAGTTCGATGATCGTCCCTTCGCCGATCTGCGCGAGCATCTCCACAGAGTGCTCCGCATGTCCAAGCACAACGTCGAGCGGCACCTTCACTGCACTGATCTTCCCAAGCTTCATTCTGCAACCTCCGTCATCACAAAAACAGTTGAGTCCCCCTCGTTCCGAATCTCGCCTGAACCCAGCACAACGCCGCCAACTACAAGCTCGCAGACGGGAGCGGTGTTTGCGGCGATCGATCCGTTGCGAATGCTGTTCCGGACCGAACCGGCCGGCACATTAAAGCGTCGCACGACTATCCGTGCATCGACCCGGGCCTTTTCCGCGATCGGACTCTCAGTGAGAAATCGCTCTGTCGTCATCACATCCTCCTTGTTTACTATGGCACCCACTGTAGAAACTGCTTCCCGCGCATGAGCGAGATCGACACTATCTTGCGGCCCGCTCACGACCCGGCTTCCCTGCGGTAGTCGCGAGGGGAGCAGTGCATCAGCTTGCGAAAGGAGCGATTGAAGTGGCTGATATTGTTGTAGCCGACTTCGATCGCTACCTCTGTGATCGTTGCGCCGGTCCGTCGTAAGAGCAGACAAGCCTGCCGAATCCTGACCTGATTGATGTACTCGAAGAGCGGTATCCCGACCTGCCGCCGGAAGACGCGTGACAGGTGGGTCGGGCTCGTCTGCATCATCTTCGCGAGTCCGTCGAGGTGAAGCGTCTCGTGATAGTGGAGATCGATGAAGTCAATGAGATCCGAGAAGGCGATCGCCGCGCGCGGATCGTCCGGATCGCTGATCATTGTCGCTCGATAGGTGGCCAGGAGGATGTCAGTCAAGAGCGATCGTGCACGTACCCGGTAGGCAGCCGGTCGCTCCTCGATCTCGTTTCGAAGAGCGTCGATCCAGCCTTCGAGCTCCGGTTCTCCCGGGCCGATCGGAGCCACGCCTGAGCTTGAGAGACTCTCAACAAAGCGGCTGAATCGGGACTCGCCGTAGGCGGCAACGATGACCTGATCCAGGAGACGTTGACCAATCGTGAGCAGCCACGGCACCCTGTGCTCGAGCCGTCGCTCCTCCGCGGGCGCGATCCAGATCAGCTGCGATCGCTCGGGTCGGATCATGAGGACCGTCGCCGGTTGCGTACCTGCCACCGCTTGGACGATCGATGCGTTCAGACGTACACAGACCGGAAGCGTAGGATCGAGGTAGAGCGGCGGGCCTGCCGGCATGGTGCCAGTATAGACCGCCGCAGGTCGGCAGCCAGCACGTGGGGCTCGTATCCGGCACTATCTTGCGCCTGCGATCTGTGGCGCTCGTGTCTCTATCCAACTGCTCTGGGGAGGTTTCGATGAATCGAGTAGGAATGGTCAGCGGTCCAAGCCGGCTCGACGATGCATCGTTCCTCTTCTCCGCCTGGAGCGGTCTGACCCAGGCGCGGACCGAGCTCGGGATCAAGACGACCATTCTCGAGGCGGCGGAAGAGGGCGATCTGGACAGCAATATGGACTACCTCACCTACGACGGGTACGAGCTGATCTGGGCCGTTGGATACAATACCCAAGAGGTGGTCGAGCGGGCGGCCGCGCGCAACCCCACGACGCACTTCTGCACGGTGGACGTAGCGTTCGAAGAGACTCCCCCGAATGTGACATCGGTGGTATTCGACGAGCATCACGGAGCATTTCTGGCCGGCTATGCAGCGGCGAAGCTGAGCGAGTCCGGAGCCGTCGGTTTTGTGGGCGGAGAAGAGTGTGAGCTGATCTCCAAGTTTGCTGCCGGGTTTGCAGCGGGAGCGTTGCATGCCAACCCGGAGATCGACGTCAAGGTCGACTACGCCGGATCATTCATCAAGTACAATGCCGGACGTGTGGTAGCCGAACGGCTTCTGGGAGCCGGGTGTGACATCCTCTTTCATGCGGCAGGGTCAGCCGGAAAGGGTGCGATCAGGGTCGCGAAGGATCGTGGAAAGTACATCATTGGCGTCGACTGTGATCAGGCCTTCCTTGCTCCCGGCAACGTCATCACCTCCATGCTCAAGCGGGTTGACCAGAGTGTTCTTGCGCTCACCCGCGACCTCTACCACGGGGTAACCCCCAATCCAGTTCGTCGTTTTGGCCTTGCGGACGACGCGATTGCGCTGACGCCAATCATGCATCCTGCGGCCGGCGCCGAGCTTGAACACGATCTCGCCGCCGTCCGGTCCGGGATCGTCAATGGCAGCATAGAGGTCCCTTCCGCCTGATCGTGCAATACTTCCCAAGAAGGAGCAGAGATGAAGCCGTTTCGCATTGGTGTTGTTGGCTGTGGTCAGATCAGCAACCAGTACCTCAGTACGTTCACAGAGCATTTTGGCGCCGTAGCAACCCTTGAGGCATGTGCGGATCTCGACAGTAAAACGGCGAAAGCGGCCGCAGAGCAGCACGGAGCCAACAGGGCGTGCGCTCCGGAGGAGATCTACTCGGACTCCTCAATCGATGTCGTTCTCAATCTGACCAACCCGTGGGCTCACACGGAGGTCAATCTGAGCGCGATTACAGCGGGGAAGCACGTCTACGCCGAGAAGCCGCTCGCCCTTGAACGTGACGGAGCACGGAAGGTGCTTGATGCGGCGAAGGACGCTGGAGTCCGCGTAGGCTGCGCTCCGGATACCTTTCTCGGCGCCGGCATCCAGACCTGTATCAAGCTTCTGGACGAGGGTTGGAT